>JASFVG010000357.1:0-5203 GCA_050049955.1 Anaerolineae bacterium
GATCCGCTAGGTTGAGTTAGGTGTGGTCTGGGGCCGTTGCGGCCCCAGACCACACATCTTTTTGGGGAGGATCCAGTGCTCAGATATATGGCTACTCGGTTTGCGCTTGCGATTCCCACTATGCTGGCGGTGCTGACGCTGGTGTTCTTCGTGGTCCGGGTGATCCCCGGCGATCCGGCCACGGCTGCCCTCGGCGACTATGCGTCCCAGGAGGCCGTCGACGCCATGCGGGAAAGGATGGGGTTGAACGATCCCCTCTACGTCCAGTACTTTCGGTTTCTGGCAGACCTGGCTCGCGGGGACTTGGGCACGTCTCTGATCACCGGCAAGCCCATCGGCGAGGCGATTATGGCGGTCCTTCCCTACACGCTACAACTGACGCTGTCCGCCGTCGTTGTCGGCGCCCTGCTCGGCGTTCCCATCGGCGTGTACACGGCCGTGAACCGTAACGGCCTTGCGGATTACGTGGGCCGCATTCTCTCCCTGACGGGACTCTCCGTACCCGCCTTCTACTTGGGCATCCTGATCATGCTCGTCTTCGCCATACAGCTTGGCCTGTTCCCAGCCGTTGGCGGTGGTGATCTGCACGATCTGAAGGATAACCTACGGCACCTGGTGCTTCCGGCACTGACCCTGGGGTTGATCATGACCGCCTCGGTCGCCCGTCTGACCCGGTCAGCGATGTTGAACGTCCTGCGCGAGCACTATGTTAGAACAGCGCGGGCCAAAGGTATGGAGGAACGAGTGGTCATCGTGGGACACGCCCTGCGGGCAGCCCTGGTGCCGATCGTCTCCATCATCGGTATCTGGGCCGCCAATCTCATCGCCGACTCGGTACTGACAGAGACGGTATTTGCCCGGCCCGGATTGGGCAAGATGCTGGTGGGCGCCATTATGCAGCGCGATTATACGGCCCTGCAATCCGTCATGGTCGTATACACCGTCTTCATCGTCGTCATCAACCTGATCACCGACGTGATATATAGCATTGTCGATCCTCGGATAACGAGGGAGTGAGGTACAGGATGAGCCAGAAAGCTACTGCCCAGTCGGTACCCACGGTCCAGGTGCGGAGCCAGCGGAAACGTATGTGGCAGACCTTTCTCAGCAACAGGACAACGATCGTGGGTCTCATCTTGGTCTTGTTGATCATCCTCATGGCCATCTTTGCCGATGACTGGTTCATTGCAGTCTTTCAAGGGCGAGAGGCCGAACCGCTGCTAGCGCCCCACAGTCCTATTGCACAAGACACACGCAATCGCCTGGCTGCTCCTAGCAGGGTACACCCTATGGGATTGGACTCCTACGGCCGGGACATCCTATCCCGGATTCTGTATGGAGCCAGGGTCTCGCTCCTCGTCGGCACCTGCTCCGTCGTGCTGGGAGGCGCATTGGGCACGCTCATGGGGCTTATCGCCGGATACTTGGGGGGCACCGTTGAGAATCTCCTCATGAGGGCGGTGGACGTATTGATGGCTTTCCCCAGCCTGATCATGGGCCTGATGGTGCTGGCCGTGCTAGGAGCGGGGCTGGGGAAGATGATCCTGGCCATAGGGATCGTCCTCGCGCCCACATTCGCCCGCGTCGGGCACAGTGCGACCCTGGCGATCAAAGAGAACGAGTACGTGGAAGTAGCCAGGTCCCTTGGCGCGGGTCAATTCAGGATCATCCGCACCCACGTCTTGCCCAACATCCTGGGCGAAATCGTGGTGCTGGCCAGTATCTGGACAGCGACGGCCATCCGCGTGGAAGCTAACCTGAGTTTCATCGGGCTCGGTATCTCGCCGCCCACGCCAGCCTGGGGCACGATGATCAGGGAGGGCACGCAACACCTGGGTCACTCGCCCTGGGTCTCTCTCTTCCCCGGCCTGGCCATCCTGGTCACCGTCCTTGCCTTCAACCTGGCAGGCGATGGCCTGCGCGATATCCTGGACCCGCGACTGCAGCAGTAGCGAGGAGCGACACCCATGCCTGAAGAAACCCAAGTTCTGTGGCTGAGCCAGAAGGATGTCATAGCGGCTGGTGGTCTGGACATGGCAGCCACTGTCAACGATGTCGAGGAGGTGTTTCGGCTTCACTCCCTCGCCGACTACGCCTTGCCGCGAAAGGTGTCGCTCGAGTGGAGTTGGGTCGACACGCCAGAAGGGGAACAGCGAAACCACCTCAACCTGATGTCGGGCTACGTCGGCGGCCAGCTCAACGCCGCCGGCTTCAAGGCCATTGCCAGTTTCCCCCGCAATCCCTTCAGATGGAATCTGCCGCGCGCCTCCGCGCTCATCGTTCTTCACGACACCGAGGTGGGCCTGCCACTGGCCGTGATGGACGGCACGCTGATCAGCGCCATGCGCACCGGCGCTGTCAGCGGGGTGGGGGCGAAATACCTGGCTCGGGAGGATGTCACCCGGGTCGGGCTCATCGGCGCCGGTGTGCAGTGCCGAACACAGCTCATGGCGCTTCAGGTGGCAAGGCCAGGCATCGAACAGGCTAGCGTCTATGACATCCGTCGCGACCGGGCAGAGAGACTTGCCGCTGAGATGAGCGAACGCCTTGGCCTGGACATCCGCGTGGCCGACAGCGCCGAGGAAGCGTGTCGCCAGGCCGAGATCCTCGTCACCGCCACGACCAACGTCACCCGCCCCATCGTCCACGATGGCTGGCTCATGCCAGGCACCTACTATGCCCACGTCTCCTCGTACGAATGTGAGTACGACGTGATTCGCCATGCGGACAAGGTGTTGGTCGACGACTGGGACCTGGTCAAGAACCGGATGTACTCGACCGTGGCTCTGATGTGGCGCGACGGTGAGTTCGCCGACGATGACCTCTATGCCGAGTTCGGTGAGGTGGTCGGCGGCCACAAGCCGGGGCGGGAAAACGAGCGGGAAGTGATCATCTTCAGCCCCATCGGACTGGCTCTCCACGATGTGGCGGTCGCCCATCGCGTGTTCCGAACAGCACAGACCAAAGGGATCGGACAGCGGGTGACCCTTTGGGACAGCCCCCTGTGGCTATAGCTGCCCGGCCCGCAAGGCAGTCAAAGGAGGACTTCTGATGCCAGAACCTCTGCTGGAAGTGAAGGGCCTTGAAACTCGGTTCTTCACCGCGGATGGGGTCGTCAAGGCGGTCAACGGCATTTCTTACACCCTGGACCGGGGGGAGATCCTGGCCATCGTGGGCGAAAGTGGCTGTGGCAAGAGCGTGGGCGTCATGTCGTTCATCCGCTTGATCCCTGAGCCGCCGGGAAAGGTCACCGCCGGTGAGGCGATCTTTGAGGGCCAGGATCTACTCAAGATGGACCGGGAGAAGATCCGGAAGGTCCGAGGAAAGCACATCGCCATGATCTTCCAGGACCCGATGACATCGCTCAACCCGGTGTTGACCATCGGCCACCAGATCATGGAGGCGCTGAAGCTACACCTGGACATGGACAAGGAGCAGGCCCGAAACCGGACCATAGAACTGCTGGAACTGGTCAACATCCCAGAAGCGGCGGCCCGCATCGACGACTTTCCGCACCAGTTCTCCGGCGGTATGCGCCAGCGAGCCATGATCGCGATGGCGCTATCCTGTGATCCCAAACTGCTGATCGCGGACGAACCAACGACGGCCCTCGATGTCACCATTCAGGCCCAGATCGTGAAACTGGTCAAACGCCTGCGCGATGAGCTCGGGATGGCCATCATCTGGATCACCCACGACCTGGGAGTCGTGGCCGGTTTCGCGGAGCGGGTGGTGGTGATGTACGCCGGGTCGATCGTCGAGGAGGCGGCGGTAGAGGATCTGTATGGAAATCCGGCCCACCCCTACACCGTAGGCCTGTTGGGCTCGCTGCCGCGCCTCGACATGCTGCGCGAGGATCCGCTGACGTCGATTGACGGCATGCCCCCGGATTTGATCGCCCTGCCGCCGGGATGCCCGTTCGCTGCCCGTTGCAGCCTTGCGATTGACATCTGTCTTAAGGAGAAGCCGCCGCTGCAGGTTGTAGCGGACGGCCACAGAGCGGCGTGCTGGTTGGACCTAAGCACCGGGAGGCAGCGATGAGCGTCGAAGCAGGCAATGAGGTCCTGGTGCGGGTTGAAGGATTGAAGAAGCACTTCCCCATCACCCGCGGCATGGTGTTCAAGCGCCAGATCGGAAACGTCCGCGCAGTCGACGGCGTCTCGTTTGAGGTCTATCGGGGCGAGACGTTGGGTTTGGTCGGGGAGAGCGGTTGCGGCAAGTCAACCACCGGTCGAACCATTCTCCAGCTCCACCGGCCGACGGCGGGCGACGTCCACTTCGAGGGCATCAATCTCGCCGAGCTCAAGGGCCGTGAGCTAAATCAGATGCGACGCCGAATGCAGATGATCTTCCAGGACCCATACGCATCGCTCGACCCCCGGATGACCGTGGGTACCATCGTCAGCGAGCCAATCGATATCCACGGCACCCATACCGGCAAGGCGCGTCAGGAGCGCGTCCAGGAATTGCTTGACCTAGTCGGGTTGAACCCCTACTTCGTGAGCCGCTATCCGCACGAGTTCTCAGGCGGCCAGCGCCAGCGCATCGGCATAGCTCGCGCATTGGCTTTGCAGCCCGACTTCATCATCTGCGACGAGCCCATCTCTGCCCTCGACGTGTCCATTCAGGCACAGGTGGTCAACTTGCTCCAGGACCTGCAGCAGCGCTTCGGCCTGACCTACCTGTTCATTGCCCACGACCTGAGCATGGTTCGCTACATAAGCGACCGCATGGCCGTCATGTATCTCGGCAAGATCGTCGAGTTGGCTGACCGGGTTCGGCTCTACGAGGACCCGCAGCATCCCTACACCCAGGCCCTCATCTCGGCCGTACCGATTCCAGACCCGGTTGCCGACGCCAAACGCCAGGAGATCATTCTGGAAGGTGAGGTCCCCAGCCCCGCCAATCCGCCCAAGGGGTGCAACTTCAGCACCCGCTGTCCTCATGTGATGGACGTTTGCCTGGAGGCGGAACCGGAGTTCAAGGACATTGGCGACGGTCACCGGGTGGCCTGCTTCCTGTTCTAGGACCCCGTACCCGTCTTGCCGCGGAGAGGGGCACTCGACCCGAGGCCCTGGTCGACAGAGTGTGCCGCGCGGTGCAAAGAGGAGGTAGTCATGTTCCGAAAAGTGCTGGTCCCTTTGGATGGTTCGGAGATGGCCGAGGTTGTCCTGCCATACGTAGAGAACATTGGGGCATGCTA
>JASFVG010000358.1:0-5188 GCA_050049955.1 Anaerolineae bacterium
TCCATATCCAGTTCAGGGGTCACATCGCGACCCTTGAACAGGGCTTTCAGGTAGTAGGGCGCGCCTCCCGAATGACCGAAGCGGGGGATATGGTGGCTAACGAAGTGATGGGCCACGAAAGACACCGTCACGTCCTCCACCGGGGCCTCCAGCTGGTGCGCGATCGAGCTCCTCAGGGGCGGTACCACGTTGGCCACGTTACCGATCCCGATGGTAGGGGCCAGACCGACCTTGTCCAGGACCTGATTCACAACGTCTGGCACCGAAGAGTTGATCACTTTGATGTCCAGACCTGTCTCTTTGACGGCCTGCATCAGCTTGTGCACCAGGGTAAGGTGCATGGGAATCCAGGGGCCAATACGGGCCTGGTCCAGTTCCTCGAAAGCCGCTGGGGGCAGGGTGTCGATCACCCACCATGACTGGAGCGTGGCCGTGCTGTAGATGATGTCAGGTCGGCAGGCAAGGATGGTCTCCGCCGTCTGGTCAACATTGAAGAGATCCAGTTGGGTGAACGCGATCTCAGGGTAGTAGCCCAGTTGTGCGGCCCCGAACGCAACCAGATTCGTCTTCCGATAGCCCCACTCCTCATTGACGTCAGCCGTGATGATGCGACGCCGACCGGGAACCCGGGCGAGCATCTCCAGCACGTGCCCGCCGAGATCTCCGAGTCCTACGAGAAGGATCGTTGTGCGCTCCACGGTCTCAGCTACTCCCTGCTCGCCGCCGTGAACGGTACCGAGTCCGCTCCGGCAGCGGCACCAGCGGCGGCCTCCGTCACGAAAACCGGTGCCCCGCGCCTATAAGGAATGCCCACGGAGAGCCTAAGTGAGCAGTATATCTTCAAGCTCCTTGGAGAACGGTGTAAGGATCTCAACCCCATCGTCGGTGATGAGAACACTGTCGCCAACCTGGGCTCGGGAGACCCGGGGACGATTCACAGCACCATCGACCGCCAAAACCATGCCGGGCTGCAGTACCGTCTTGTCGCCAAGGGCCAGCTGGGGGCGCTCGTTGAACGAATAGCCCAGCGAGCGACCGGCGCGGAATGGGAATTCGAAGCCCGCCGCCCGAATCACCTCCACATACTCAGCGGCGACCTCCTCCGCCGTGACACCAGGACGGATCGCAGACAGGGCCGCCCGTTGGCTTCGAACGGCGATTTCGTACAGCTCCAGATCCTGTTCCTTCGCCCTCCCGACAAAGAACGTGCGATCGAAGCCGAGCTTGAATTGGTGGAACTCGGCGATGCCACAGAAACAGATGAAGAGCGCGTCTCCGTACTCAATCGGCTTCACGGTTGAGCGGTGGTGACACATAGCAACCCGTGAGCCTGACGCAAGGATCTGGTGGAAATGGAGAGTGGGAGAGAGCAGCGGGTCATCATAGTGCTCGCGGATGATCTCAGCGGCCTTTCGGGTCCCTGCGGCGGTCATGGCAAGCGCGAGTTCGTACTCAGGTAGTCCCTGCTCAGTCGCCTCCACGGCGCCCTCGGCCATGGCAACAGCCACCTCGCCGGTGTGGCGGGCGACCTGTATCTCCTCCGGGCTCTTGATCATGCGCATCTCGCTGATCGCCTGACTCAGGTCGCCGAGCTTCGAGGGCTTGACCTCATCCTCAATGGTGTTCAGAACAATCTGCGGGATCTCGAGTCGCTCGATACCGACCGTGCCGGACCGGAAGGGCTCGATCTTCTTGGCCAAGGGCGTGCGCCACTCGCCATTCTTGCCGTCCAACCAGGGTATGACGTCATCGACCCAGCTCGTCCGTTGCGCCATCTCCACTTCCAACGTCGGCGTGATGATCGAACAGGCGCCAGAGCGCGGGATCAGAAGGAACGTGGGACGGCCAAACTCCATATAGAGGTAGCCGTAGTATCCCGAGTAGTAGAACACGGAGCCTGGATCGCATATGAGAGCCACGTCGATGTGGCTCTCCGCCATGCGGCTCTGGAGCTGCCTCGTTCTTTCCTGCTGCAGTTCGCACGATCTCTGGCGAAAGCTAGCCACCCTTGAGCTACCCTCCACCGATCCTTCCCTCAGCGCGGCGCACGACCTGTGCCAGCTCACGCTGCACCGCTGCAGGCAGGGGCTCGGGCGTATGGTTCTCCAGGATGCTCCGCACCACTTCGTTCGCCCGCTGCCCCAGACGCTTCCTGCCCTCACCTTCCCACGCTTCATAGCTCCCCCGTTCGAAGAGACTGGGGAACCAATCGTCCTTGAAGTGTCTGAAGGTGTGGTCTGTTGTCAGGAACTCTCCCCCTGGGCCCACCTCGTGGATCACGTCAAGGGCCAGGGTCTCCTGGCCCACCTGAACGCCCCCCATGATGCGCTTGACCATACCAATGACTTCGTTCGCGGCGACGACGGCCTCGAGGGAGGACGTCAGACCAGCCTCAAGGTAGCCGACGTCGTGATTCAGGTTCCCGCCGCTGAGAGCGGCCAGGAACGTCATCAACGAGCTCTCGGCCGCGGCCTGCTGGTCAAACGTCTTGGCGTCAGAACACCCTGCATAACTCCACGAAGGTAGCCCGTAGTAACGGGCCATCTCCGCGTTGGCAGCGACGGACATCATGAACTCGGGTGCACCGTAGGAGCACAGCGCAGTGGACATGTCCAGGTGCAGCCTCTCCCCGCCGAAGATGATCGGCGCACCCTCCCGCTTGAGTTGAGCGAGAAGCACCCCGGCAAGGGACTCTGCATTCCCCTGTGCCAGAGCTCCGGCGATGGTGTCGGGGCACGTGGCCCCTCCCACCTTGCCGGTGCCGCAGATAACGGGCAGGCCCTTGCCGGCCATGTACAGGATTTTCTGTGTGGGCTCGAGCCCCAACTGGAGGGGCGAGACAGGCTCAGAGTACATCACCAGAAACGGATTCTCACGCAAAGCGTCCACTCCACCCGCGACGATCTCCGCCATCTCAACCAGGTCTTTCAGATTGGTCTTGTTCCAGGCGGTAGCTATGATCGGCTTGCGCGTGTTGAGCACCATAGCCTCGAAATGATGGAGGTCCGAGACCTCCTCGGTCACGTCCCCGGCTATTGCCATCGACATCACAAAGTCGATGTTTGGCAGCACGTCGCAGAGCCTGGCTGCGTTGGCCACATCCGACTTTCTTGGCTTGCGCCGCTCGCCAGTCCTGGCGTCTATGGTCGCGATGCAGTCCGACCCGGATCCATAGTAGGCCTTGCTGCTCTCCAAGTGCATCCTGGGTTGGCCATCCCTGCTGTCACAGAGTACGATGCGTGATGGGGCGACTTGAATCGCCCACTCCACCAGATGGGGCGGAATCCTGGCGCGCAGCCCATCCAACGATGCGCCGGCCCGCTTCAGCAGCTCGCGGGCCTCTTCTTCGAGGACATCCACACCGGTCCGTCGCAGGATCTCCAGCCCTGCCAGATGTATCTCCTCCAACTGGTCCTCGGACAACAGCCGGAAGCTCGGCGTTCGATGAAGCGTGCTATTCCCCTTCATAGGTCAGCCCTGAGTCACTAAGCACAGAAGCGCGCACACGCCTCAGCCAGAACGTGGGCCAGATCCAGCACGGAGGCGAGATCGACCCACTCCTCAGCGGCGTGCAGGCCGCGTCCCACCGGCCCCAACAGCAATACGTCCATACCGGCAGCTGCGAGGAGAGCGGCGTCCGTCCAAAAGGTAGCCCCTACGTGTGCGGGCGATTCGCCGATCCGGTCAGCGGCAGCCGCCTCGACGATCCGCACGACGTCGGCGTCAGCTCTCGCCTCTAGGGGCAGGCGCTCGAAGGACACGCGGACACTGGCCTTAAAGGTAGGATCCTCCACGGCCAGGT
Organism: Anaerolineae bacterium; assembly: GCA_050049955.1. Taxonomy (GTDB): domain Bacteria; phylum Chloroflexota; class Anaerolineae; order B4-G1; family B4-G1; genus SKLM01. The sequence continues at coordinate 3,803 of JASFVG010000358.1, forward strand.
CGTCAACAATGTCCTGCAGCTCCTTGGTTGCCTGTGCCTGTTGCTCACCCGGTATGGTGCGCCGCTCAAGTTTGAGCAAGCAATGGTCGGCATAGGTGCTCATCTCCGTGCCCCCCTGGATGATGGAGGCATGCAGCGATGGCGGCCCTGCAAGCGGGTGCGGGGCACGTCGGCGCAGGGCCTGCTCCAGCTTGTCCAGGCGGGCGAGGAAGCGCCCCATCCGCATGTTGGCATCGATACCCTCTTCGTAGCGACTGCCGTGGGCGGCCCGCCCGAAGGTCTCCACCTCGTACCAGATGAACCCGCGGTGGGCCAGACAGAGTGCCATATCCGTTGGCTCGGTCACAATTGCGGCATCTGCTGTGTAGTGCTTCACGATGTCCGCCGTGCCATCGCTGTAGCACTCCTCGTCGGCAACCAGGGTGAGGATCACATCACCGGCCAGCGGCGTACGTGCGTCGACCAGCGCCTTCACGGCCGCGAGCATGGCAGCCAGGCTGCCCTTCATATCCTGGCTGCCGCGTCCGTAGAGCCTTCCGTCGCGGATCGAGCCGGAGAACGGCTCAGCCATGCCCTCGACGCCGACCGTGTCGAGGTGCCCGTTGAGCAGCAGCGACCGGCCGCTGCCCGCCCCCTTCAGGACCCCAACCACATTGACCCGGCCCGGTGCCAGTTGGTGCGTGGTCACCTCCAGTCCCAGTTCAGTGAGCACCTCGGCCACGTAGCCACCGATGACCGCCTCGCCCGGTGCGTCCGGGGAGAGCGATGGGTTGCGCGAATCGATCTGTACGAGATCGACGGCGGTGCGCGTTAGGAACTCCTCATCGATTGGCACGTAATGGGCAGACATGTGTGGATTCACACCTCATAGAGGTGCGACGCACCTGACGGGTGCGTCGCACCTGGGGCACCTAGCCGGCTACCTGACTGTACTTCCTTTCGTACAGGGTCTCATCGTAGGGCGCCCTTCGCCCGCTGCAGATCTCTCTGGGGCAGAGCTGACAGCTTGCGAAGTCGACCTCCGTGGGAAACCAAATCCCCGAAAGGGACTTCAGCGGCACCATGATCATGCTATCCGTGAGTCGGACTCCAATCGCGGCCTCCGTATCGCCGAGGAGCGCGAAGAGCTTGCGCTGCTCGAAGATCGGCCAGTCCTCGAGGGACCCGGGGCTCATCCGGGACATGCGCCCAGGACGGAAGCGCTGCTCTAGGTGATCGGAGAGGGTATGCATGGCGACGCGCAAGGCCATCTCCATAATTGCGTCGGCCCAGTAGCTCTCCAGCATGTCGTCAATGGAGCCGGACCATTCGTCGAGCTCCGTCCCGCAGGTTGCCACATAGGGAAAGATGCGATGGACCGGGTCGAGGTTGACCCGCAACACCCTG
>JASFVG010000359.1:0-5184 GCA_050049955.1 Anaerolineae bacterium
CCGTGACCACCTCGGCTTCAATGGCATCGAAGTCGAGCTCCCCCACTTCGGCGTGGATGGCGGCGTGGAATGCTGGCTGATCTTCCATGCCGGCCACAACGTAGTTCGCCTCCATGCCTCCCAGGGCGATCCGCAGGTGCTCTGGCGACAGACTGCGCTTCGAGGCCGAAATGATGCCGACGGTCTCGTCCGGCCTCAGCAACCGATAGACAAAGGGAAGCTGCAGTAGACTCGACATGAACACTGGCACCGGAAGCTCCCGCGCCAGCGCCTCCTGGAACAGGATCATGAAGCCGCAGTTGCCCGTCACCGCTCGCACCCCGGCCTTGACAAGGCGCCACCCCGCCTCGAGCATAGGCTCCAGAAGCGCCCGATCCCCCTGGTACACCAGATGGTCCATGTCGCAGCCGGCCACCGTCTCGTAGAGCACCGGGTAGGAGAACGTGGTGGCGTTGCCGGGCGTGCCGGGCGGGAACGGCATGAAGGAGTCCATCATGATGATGCCGATGGCGTGGCCGAAGGTGACCTGTCCGGGCTTCACTGTGTAGATCGTCATCTAACCTCCTTGGTTGTTCGGCAACGGAAATCGCGCAGCGAGTCGCTACGCAGTACGCTCAAGCACCCGGCAGGATCCGGGCCGGGAACCACTCGTTCATCAGCTTGACCTCCAGGTCCGCTTCCTGTCCGAGGCCAGCGTCGACGTAGGCGATGGCCAGACTGCGCCCCTGACAATGCCCAAACCCGCCTGACGTGGTTCGGCCCACGACAGTCCCTCCCCGCTGCCGCAGCGGCTCCTGGCCCATCGCGTCGAACGTCTCGTTGCCAGACACCTGGAGCCGCACCAGCCGTCTTTCCAGGCCCGCTGCTTTCTGGCTGAGCAGGGCCTCCCTGCCGCGGAACTCGCCCTTCTCGAAGTCGATCAAAGGCTCCAGACCGGACTCGAGCGCGGAGAATGCCCGGCCAAGGTCGGTCCCCCAGGCGGGCGCTCCAGCCTCCAGCCGCATGCAGTCCAGAGCCCGTGCGCCGGCGAGGCGCATTGTGGCGGCGGCATCTGCCTCTAGCAGTTTCACGAACGCGTGTCGGAGGAACTCGCCTAGGAGTTGTATCTGCCAGCCCTCCTCGCCGCCCACGCTTGATCGGACAAGTCGCGCCGGGGCGTAGCCAACTGTCACCTCCGAGACGGCGATCTCACCCAGTGCCGACTCGGGGATCTCAATCAACTCTGCGACGACGGCAGAGGCCTGGGGCCCGAATATGGCCAGCGCCCCCTCACGACCGGTGAGGTTCTCCACCTGTGCGGTGCCGTCGTCAGGCCGTGCCTTCCCTAGCAGGTCGAAGTCGTACCATTCGGCCCCGGGAGCGGAGAGGAGCAGGAAGCGGTCCTCTGCCTCGCGAACCACCGTGAACTCCGAGCGGACTGTGCCCAATCCCGAGAGAGCGTACCCGGTTGCGATGCCCCCAGGTTCAGGCAGTCGGGTGCAGAGTACCCGATCCAGCATACTTGCCGAACCCGGCCCGGTGACCACAAAGCGAGCTGCATGGCTGGCGTCGGCGATTCCCACGCCCTCCCGAGCGCTGCGACACTCGTCGCCGACGTACTCGAAGTAGTTCGGACGGTAGAAGGACGGGACGTCCACTGGTTCCACGCCCTCGGGTGCATACCAGTTCGGTCGCTCCCACCCATACACTTCACCGAAGACAGCGCCCCGCTGGGCCAGGAGGTCGTGGATCGGCGTGGTCTTGAGTGGTCGCGCCGCCGGGAGTTCCTCTCCGGGCTTGGGGAGGCGATAGGTGTGCTCGTAAGCCTCCTCTACCTTTCGAGCCGAGTAACGCCGCGTCGCGAACCCGCCGTAGCGTCGCGAGTCGCAGGGCCACATATCGATAGACGGTTCGCCTTCGACGATCCACTCGGCGAGCTGCCAGCCAATGCCGCCCGCCAGCGTGATACCGAAGGGATTGCCCTCGCCGAGCCAGAAGTTGGTGAGTCCGAATGCAGGACCAGTGGTGGGCATGTCGTCCGGCGTGTAGGGCATGGGGGCGTGGGTGACGGCCATAATGCCTGCGGTTCCCAGGAGCGGCACGCGCTCGACGGCTTTCTCCATGAACGGCATGAGCTTGTCCAGATCAGGTGGCAGGCCCTCGGGCCCGTAGTCGGACGGGACGCCGTCGACGAAGGCTGCCTCACCACGACCTTCGTAGCACCCGAAGGCAAGCCCCATACCTTCCTGACGCACGTAGTAGGATTCCTCAGGGTCGCGCATAACGGCCAACTCGGGGAGGCCAGCGTCCCTTCGCGCCACCAGTTCGGGGAGCGGCTCCGTCATCAGGTACTCGTGCTTGACGGGCACTGACTGGGCCTTGAGGTCGACCATTCTGAGTGTCTGCCACGCGTAGTTGCCGGTGCAGCTGACCACGTGTTCGCAGACGATGTCGCCTCTATCAGTCTGGACACGCCATTCGCCGTTCGGCTGCTGGATGAATCCGATCACCGCGGTGTTGCGGTAGATCTCAGCACCGCCCTGCCTTGCTCCGGCGGCCAGCGCCTGGGCCAGATCTGAGCCCCCGATGTGTCCGTCATCGGGGTTGTAGATCCCGGCCAGCAGGCCCTCCGTCTGAAGCAGCGGCCAGAGCGCCTTAACCTCGTCGGCGGTCAGCAGCTGGGCATTGACACCCGACGCGTCGGCCACGCTCAGATAGCGCTTGAACTCATCGAGCCGGCCCTCGTGGGTAGCAAGCCTCAGATTACCGCACCTGTGGAAACCAGGGTCAAGGCCAGTCTCCTCCTCGAGCCGAGAGTAGAGCTCGACGCCATACTGGTTGAGGCGCGAGACGCAGTCGCTCAGTGTGTACAGGATGACGTGGCCGATAGCGTGGGAGGCCGCCCCCGATCCGACCTCGGCGCGCTCACACAGCACGACATCTGTCCAGCCCTTCTTGATCAGATGGTACAGGACGCTGCATCCTACGACGCCCCCTCCAACCACAACCACGCGCGAATGGCTCTTCATAGTCGCTTCCTCCGTTGCTCAGTCTGACTTCTCCATCGCGGCGAAGACCCGCTTGGCGATGCGAAAACACTCAACACCCACCGGCACCCCGCAGTACACGGCAGCCTGGTGCAGGAGGGCCTGTATCTCCTCCTTGCTGACGCCGTTGTTCAGAGCTCCCTTGAGATGGAGCTCCCACTCGGGCATGCGGTTCAGGGCCGCGAGCATCGCCAGGTTGAGCATAGAGCGGGTCTTCGGGTCGAGCCGCTCATCTGCCCAAGCGAAACCCCAGCAGAACTCCGTGACGAGCTCCTGGAAAGGGCGGTCGAAGTCGCCGGCCTGGGCCAGTGATCGCTCCACGTGCTCGCCGCCAAGCACGGCCTTGCGCTTCGCCAGGCCCCGCTCAAATCGTTCCTTGTCCACCGTTCCTCCTTGGTCGAATCTGAATCAGAGTTAGGAGAGTCACCACTCCGACAATGAAGACCATCGAAACCGGGTAAACGACCATTGAGAAAGTCCAATGCTCTATCGCGAAGAGATTGACCAGGTTTCCCAATGAGTACAGGGTCCAAGCGAGTCCACTCTCGGTTTCAGGCTGATAGTATGCCTTTCGTATCGTCGGCAGTGTCCCAAGCAGATTGATGAACAGGTTGATAAGGAGGGCGCTCAGAGGTGAGCTGAACGCCACCCACATCAGCACGCCCGCACCTGCTCCGACAAGGCACGTCCTGTCAAACCGAGTCCACCCCCCCGTGCCGTATCTCAAGGACAACGAAGCTACAACGCTTGAGCCAACTGTGTAAGCTACAGGCATCAGAAACGCGAAATCAGCGCCCGCATCACGGTAGCTCACTGCAATGATCAGGCTCACGACTAACCAGATGAACCAGCTAGCCCTGTTGGGTTTCGTCTCTCCTCTCAAGATCGACGCAACATAGGGGGCAAATCCAGCCAGCGACAGAGCACCGGCCAGATAGCCGGCCATCGGCGCTATGCTGTGTGCCAGCATCGTGACCGTCCTTCGACCGGAAAGCATCATTTGTGGGGCGGCAGGCCAGCCCAGTGGAAGGTGAGCCCTCCCCTACGGAGTCGACGTAGGCCGAAGTCGTGGTCGGTCCAGTCGATGACCAGACAATCGCCCGACACGCGCCATCAGCCTTTTCCTTTCCGTCGTGCAGACGCTACGATCCGATCAGTTCCTTGAGCAGCTCCACGGCCTGGACAGCATCGGCCCCGAACCCGTCGGCTCCGATCTCATCAGCCCACGCCTGAGTGACGGGCCCACCCCCCACGATGACACGATACTCGTCCCGCATGTCCAGCTCCGTGAGGGCGTCGATCACTTCCTTCTGCCCCGGCATCGTCGTGGACATAAGCGCCGAGAGCCCAATGGCTGCCGCATTCGCCTTTTGAGCCGCCTCAATGATGGCGAGGGCTCCCTGGTCGACGCCCAAGTCCACGACGGTGAATCCATTCGTCTCGAGCATAGTGGCTACGATGTTCTTGCCGATGCTGTGGAGATCGCCCTTGACCGTGGTCAACACCACCGTGCCCAAGGGTTCCACGTCCTTCTGCTGCCGCTTGATCTCCGGTTCTAGTATCTTCATCGCCGCCTTGAACGTCTCTCCGGCCATGATGAGCTCCGGAAGATAGGCCTCACCGCGTTCAAACCGTTCGCCGATGGCGTCCGTTCCCTTGGCAAGACCCAGCTGCATCGCTTCGAGCGGGTCCATGTCGGCGGCTAGAGCCGCCTTCGCGTTCTCAACGGCCTTGACGTCGTCGCCCTCAATGACGGCGTTCTTCAGATTCTCGAGGATTTCGTTTGTCTGCATCTATCTGGGTCCTCCGGTGTTCGATGGCAAGACCGGGGCTAATCAAACGGCACGCCGATCGCGGCCAGCTCCGACTTGACCTCGTTGTATAGTCTAAGGTAGTCCTCCCCCGGCTTCGCGGTCCTCACGTCGTAGCAATCCTGGTAGCGATCGCCCTCGGGGGCGGTCGGTATCTCGGATTCGTACTTCTCAAGGAGCTTGATCACCAACTCGTTTGCTGCCTGCCGATCGAGTTTGGATGCGGCCCTGACCATCTCAATCCCGAACTTCGACTCCATAGGCGTCGACGCGTCGACCTTCACACCCTTGGCCGGGGTGGGCATCTTGACGGCGTCAGCGCCGGAGGTCGTGGAGGCCAGAAGGTA
>JASFVG010000360.1:0-5174 GCA_050049955.1 Anaerolineae bacterium
CATTCGCTTGAACACCAGCATGTCGATCCTCCTTTGCGCGGGGCCGGCCGGCGAGGGCACCACCCTCTACCCGGACGGCGCGGTACCGTCCCCCACGCCCGATTCGACTCGGCCTGTCTGTGTTGGACGCCACCCGTTGTCTGCGGCCTAGGCGTCTGCGAGGAATGTGCTTGGTGGAGCTGGTTTGCTGGTGGCTATGCGCTGAAGCCCGTCCTCATCGCGGATGGGCGTGCTTCGGTCGTCGCTGCCGAGGCGCTCTACGGCCTGGGAGAACCCCGACCACCTTCAAGGGATGGTGCCATTATACAGAACTCCCGTATTGTAGTCAATGTCCTGGCGCAGTACCCCCGCATTGACCCAGCCTCCTGCCCAAGCCTGGTGGCCCTTTCGTTCTCTCCCAATCCCTGCCAGATACCATCGACTCGCAAGACGACAGACCCTGGCAGCCGAAACCTGCTATACTGGTTGCGCAGTCGCGCTATCCGCGGCGCACCAATTGAGGAGGCACGCTTATGGGAATGAATATCGTCCTCATCTTTGCCAAAGCCCGGCTGAGGCGCGGGACGCAGATCAAGCACTATATGGTCCCCCCGCATGGCCTGCAGATCCTGAGCGCGCTCACGGCTCCAGAGCACACCGTCACCGTCATCGATGAGTACCACCGTCTGGCCGATCCAAGCCTGAGCGCGGACCTTGTCGGCATCAGCGTGTGGACCGCGTCTTCATCGCGGGCCTACGCGCTCGCCGGCCAACTCCGCCGGCGCGGGATCCCGGTCGTGCTCGGCGGCCCTCACGTCGCCGTATGTCCGGAGGAGGCCTTGGCGCACGCTGATGCCATCGTGGTCGGCGAAGCAGAGGCGGTCTGGCCCCAGGTCATCCGGGACGCCGAGGCTGGAAGGCTCGAGCGAGTCTACCGGGGCAGCATGCTACCGCTGGATGAGACGCCCGCGCCTGACTGGTCGCCGTTCCATCCCCATGACTACGTCCTCCAGGTCGCCATTTCGACAGCGCGCGGCTGCGCCCGCCGCTGTGACTTCTGCTATGAGAGCTGTCGCCCGAAACCCAACTTCCGGCAGCGCTCCTTAGGTAAGGTATTGCACGATATCGATAGCCGCCCTGGTCAGGTGATCTCATTCCTGGACAATGACATCACCGTAAACGAGGGCTATGCACGTGAGCTGTTCACCGCGCTGATCCCTCGCCGGCGGTGCTGGCTGGGCATGACCTCGATCCAGGTAGCGGACGATCTGGACCTGCTCGACCTGATGGCTGCGTCGGGGTGCCGGACGCTGTTCATCGGCTTCGAGAGCGTCATTCCCGAAAGCCTGAGCGAAGTGCACAAACACTGTAACCGGGTCGAGGACTATGCGCGCAACGTCCGTCGCATCCACGAGCGGGGGATCATGGTTAACGGCAGCTTCGTGTTTGGCTTCGACCACGACGACCTGGATACCTTCGATCGGACCGTGGCCTTCGGGATAGAAGCACGCCTGGAGACGGCGACCTTCACCGTGCTCACACCCTATCCCGGGACCACGCTGCACAGGCGTTTGGAGAGCGAGGACCGGATCTTCGACCGCGACTGGTCTCACTACGACACAACGCGCTGCGTCTTCCAGCCCGCGCAGATGACGCCGCAGGAGCTAGAGGCCGGGTACTTCCGCGCCTACGAGCGCTTCTACACCTGGCCATCGATCCTCGCGCGCTGTCGTCCTGAAGAACCGGGCTTCGCCAAGCGGCTGTTCCTCAACACGGCCTACAAGCGCGTCGAGCCCCTCTACAGCGTGCTGGGTGGTTGGGTCCGCGTGGGCTGGATGCGCCCGCTGTTCAACTGGTATGCGAGCCGCTATCGAGCGCTCAGCAGGGCGACCGGGCGAGGCGACTGGTGCTGCCAGCAACCCCGGAAGAGCCGCGGCGTGGCCGAGGGTAGCCGCTGTGCGAGCCGTACTGGCGGCAGGAGGCGCCGGCGGCCTATTTGAGGCCCTGCGGAAGAGCGTGACGCCTGCGGGAGGCATCGCGAGAACGTGATGGTGGAGTGGACCTTGGCCTTGGACTCTGCTCCCCATGCGCCGCAGTCAACAGACCTTCCGCGCCTAGTCCCCCTGCAAGCCCCTCCAGGTCCGACGCAGCCAACACCCGGCAGAACGTGGGGGCCGAATCCTGTCGTATCGAACGCACCGTTATCGAACCGGCACCACAGCATCCCCGGGTTGTCACATCAACCTCGAGCGTGGAGGAGAGCACGACATGTCAGATATGAACAACACACCGGTCACTGACCCACCGCGCCGGAGCGCAGTTGGCAGCGGATGTACCTCGTCGGAGGCGTCGCCGCCCTGGTAGGGTTGGCGGGAACGCTGATAGACATCGCCCAGACTATGATTCCCGGCTGGAAGGGGCGTGGCATTGAGCCGGGGGCGAGCAGGTCGGGGCCCTCGCCGCCCATGCCCTCTGCGGGCGTCTGCCTGGCGTTGTCCACGACGCAGGGCAGCGAAGCCTGTTCAATCGCCGTAGCGGTCCGGGGATGCTGGCAGGGAAGCCAAGGAAGGTGCACCGAGGGTGGCGACGGAGACCAGGGGGCGTTGAGATCGGCGACGGCTCAACTCAAAGCCGTCAGGCCGCCCTTGAACTGGTTCGTAGCAGATCAGGTACTACTGACGACGGGAAGAGCCTGCCGGTCAATCAACTCCCCCTGAGGATGACTATCGAGTACGGTCTGCACCACATCGCCTGGCCTTGACCTTGCCGGGGCTTCTCTAGGCCGTGGCCCTCACTGCCACGGTGTACGACGGAGTCCGATGATCGAACCAGTGGATTCGAGATGAGAGCACACCGGTCGACGTGGATAGGCATGACGGCGGCGCTCTGTGGTCTTGCCATTGGAGCGTGCACCCCCGCATCCGGTTCACCGGCTGTCAGCACAGCCAGGACGGAAGCGGCAACACCCAGCACTCAACCAACCGATGCACCCCAACCTACCGATACCATCACACCACTGACAGTGCCGCGCTTCGAGAGGACTGACTGCCGGTTCTCTCCTCGTCGCATTTCGAACGTCGAATGCGGTGATCTGGTCGTCCCCGAAGATCGGCAACGGGTTGATGGGCGCGAGATTCGCCTTCACGTCGCTATTGCCAAGACCTACAGCAGTGATCCCGAGCCGGAACCGGTGATCTTCCTCTCCGGAGGCCCGGGCAGTTTTTCCTTGGAGTGGCTTGTTTCGAACTTGCGCAGGTCTCTAGATTTGAAGAAACGGCGCGACCTGATCTTCCTCGATCCGCGGGGTGTGGGGTACTCCGAACCGTCGCTCGACTGTCCGGAGGTGGTGGAGAGTTTCCACGAGATCCTCGGCCGAGAGCACAGGTCTGCCGAATGGGTGGATACCATCGTGGAAGCCAATCTGGCCTGTCAACAACGGCTACTGGCTGCCGGCATCGACCTCTCTGCATACAACTCCGCCGAGATGGCGGCAGATGTGAACGACCTCCGGGCGGCCCTGGGGTACGAGAAGGTGAATCTGTACGGCGTGTCCTATGGCACCCGGACAGCGCTGACCGTGATGCGCGACTATCCGGGTATTCTGCGAGCCGTCGCACTCGATTCGGTCGTACCGCTTGAAGAGGACTTGCTCGGTTCAGATCTGGTTGGCGCTGGACAATCGCTCAACCAGGTATTCGAGCGTTGCGCCGCTGACAGTGCCTGTAACGTCGCGTATCCCGGTCTGGCGAGCGCCTTCAAGGAACTGGTGGATCAGTTGGATGCCAATCCGATCACGGTCAAGGTCACCCATCTGGTGACGAATGAGGTCTATGATGTTTGGGTGGACGGTAGCATTCTGGGCGCCAGCGTGCACGAAGCACTGTACAATCGCGAGACCATTGTCTACCTGCCCAAGCTGATTCACGAAACGCTTGTGGCTGAGGATGAGCGGTACGGGACTCTGGCAACTTCGCTGGAGATCTACCTGTTCTACGGTGACTATTCGAGCGAGGGGATGCGCTACGGGGTGTTATGCAGTGACGAAGGGACCTTCACGTCGCTCGAATCTGCACGCAGGCACATCGCAAACGCGAATCCGGCCATCGCCGAATTCATCGACAGAGATCTGGAGATGACTTACCGCACCTGCGACTTCTGGGGAGCCAGGATTGCCGATCCAATCGAGAATCAACCGGTTCACAGCGATGTCCCCGCACTGATCCTGGCCGGCGGATACGACCCGGTCACGCCGCCTGCATTCGGCCAACTGGTTGCGAATACTCTGGAGAACGCGTTCTACGTCGAGTTCCCGGGATTCAGCCACTACGTGTTTGCTGACAGTCGTTGTGCACGCGACATCGTTGCCGGGTTCATAGAAGCACCGAACACAAAGCCCGATTCCAGCTGCGCCGATTCCAGCGAGATCAGCTTCGTCCTTCGCTGAGGGCCTTGCGTCGCAGGGGCTCTTGTGAGAGAGGCAGGCGCTGGCTGTCGTGCCTCCCTTTCTTGCGAAGGTTGCGCGCTGGCAAAGCCATCCTCGCGCTGGGTGGAGGTCGCGGACCAGGTGGTTGCGGATCTCGTGTGACCCGAGGGTAGTTGACAACCAGGGTGGGCGGAAGAAGCCGGGCATTTCCGGTCTTCAGGGCGAGAGGATTCAGGGGACGTCTGGCTTCGTTGTTGTGTCGTGCCCGGAGTTGCGCTGCCTGTCTGGCTACGCTGCGCGTCACGTCCGCCAGGCCCAGATTGGGGGACCAGGCCAGTGCCTCCTCGTAGTCCTTTGCGACGGCCGGACGCTCCATCCGCGCTACTAAGCCCTCGAAGCGCTCGTAATCGACCATAGCAGCCACTGGTCGCCCATAGTGCGTCACATAGATGTCGTCTCCCTCCTTCTGGAGGATCTCCAGCACCTGTCGCGCCTTACGGCGCAGATGGCTGATTGACATGATCTTTGTACCCACGGTTGCATATGCTCAGTATTCCTCTCTTGTCTCATCTGTACTGCACCTCACGTTGTCTATCCTGCCAAGGCATCACGCACTGCTGCATGCGAGTTATCAGCCAATGATTGGGCCAGCGGTGGTTGGCCAAGAAGGGGCACTCGTCAAGGTGAGATACTCACTGATTCCCCTCTCACCCAGTTCCAGCGGATGATGCCTCTTGAGATAGAGGACAGAGCCCTTGCGCCGGCAGACGTA
>JASFVG010000361.1:0-5166 GCA_050049955.1 Anaerolineae bacterium
TCGACGTCTTGCGCCGGGTCGTGACGGAAGGCAAGGCTGCCGTCTTCATCACGCACAAGATGAGGGAGGTGATGATCTTCTCGGATCGCGTGACGGTCCTGCGCCGCGGCAGGAACGTGGCCACCCGGCGGACCTCCGAGACCTCACCCGGTGAGCTGGCCCGGCTGATGGTGGGTCGGGACGTGCTCTTCCGATTGGATAAGGCGGCGTGTGAGCGCGGGGCCCCGATGCTGCAGGTAACCAACCTTAGCGCTCTGAACGACAAGGGCCTGCCAGCCCTGCGAGGCGTCGCGCTCACGGTCCACGCTGGAGAGATCGTCGGTATCGCCGGCGTCGCGGGGAACGGGCAACGCGAGCTGGCAGAGGTGATCACAGGCCTCCGTGACGCCGCCGGGGGCGACGTACACGTAAACCGGGCGTGCCTCACCAACTGCTCGCCCTTGCGCGCGATACGGGCGGGCGTGAGCCACGTACCCGAGGATCGCGTGGGTGTGGGGCTCGTTGGAAACATGTCTGTCGCCGAGAACCTGGCACTCAAAGCGTATCGAACCGCCACGCTGTCTCGGGGTTTCGTCGTGTCACCTCGACTCATGTCGGACTTCGCCCGCGGCCTGATTGCGGAGTTCGATATCGCCACCCCGGACGCCGAGACGCGGGTCAAGTTCCTCTCAGGCGGTAACCTGCAGAAGGCCATTCTAGCTCGCGAGCTCACCGCTTGCGAGGGCCTGCTCGTTGCGGTGCACCCCACGCGAGGGCTGGACGTCGGCGCGACGGAGGCGGTCCGCAAGCTACTGCTAGAGGAGCGCCAGAGAGGCACCGGCGTGTTGCTCATATCCGAGGATCTGGATGAACTACTCGCGGTCTCCGATCGCATCGCGGTCATGTTCGAAGGGAGAGTGGTGGGCATTGTACCGGCGGACGAGGCCGATGTCGACTCGATTGGGCTGATGATGGCCGGCGAAGGGCCTCCGGTGGAAGGGGGCACAGGGTGAGAATCGTCCTCGAGAAGCGCCAGAGTGTCTCTCGATACGTGCGAGTGCTGGTTCCGGTGGCTTCGCTGGTCTTCGCATTGGTGTTTGGGGCGGTTCTGTTACTTGTTTCGGGTGTCAATCCGCTCACCGCCTATGCTGCGATGGCTCGTGGCGCATTCGGGGACGTACACGCCCTAGCCGAGACGTTGGTTAAGGCTATACCCCTGATGCTCACAGGGTTGGGGGTGTCCATTGCCTTCCGAATGTTGTTCTGGAACATCGGCGCTGAAGGGCAGCTAGCAATGGGCGGGTTCGCCGCGACCGGCGTGGCGCTCTACGCCTCAGACGTGCTCCCGCCCTGGTCCGTTCTGCCCGTGGCTGTCCTACTGGGTATGGTGGCCGGTGCGGTGTGGGCTGCAATCCCTGCGGCCCTGCGCGCATACCTCCAGGTCAACGAGACCATCACGACGCTGATGATGAACTACATCGCGATTCTTCTGATCTCACACGTGTATCACGGACCCTGGCGGGACCCGGAGGGATACGGCTTCCCAGGCACCGCGCGGTTTCCCGAGGTGGCGTGGCTCCCGCGCATCTACGACCGCGCTCACATGGGGCTTTTCTTTGCGGTGATTGCCGCGGCCGTCCTATGGTTTGTGCTTCAGCGCACGAGGTGGGGTTTTGAGCTGCGCATCACTGGCGAGAATCCCAAGGCCGCACGCTACACCGGCATCGACATCCCGCGTCTCATCCTTGTCGCGATGCTCGCGTCGGGGGCCCTGTGTGGCCTAGCAGGTGTCTGCGAGGTGACGGGCGTGATGCGGCGTCTGCAGCAAGGTCTGACGGTTGGCTATGGCTACACGGCCATCATCGTGGCCTGGATGAGCCAACTCAATCCCTGGGGGGTCCTGCTTGTTGGCTTCCTCCTTGCCGCTTTGCTAGTCGGGGGCGACCAAATCCAGATGGCGATGGGGCTGCCGGCGGCGATGGGGCTAGTCCTACAGGGAGCGTTGCTCTTTCCGATGCTCGGCGGGTCGCTGTTCGCGGAGTACAGGCTGCGCATTGTGCGCCCCCATTGGAAGACACCGGGTCGACCAGCGGAGTCCCTGGCGGGGGAGATCGGATCGTGAACCTAGCGCTCTTAACCTCGATCCTCACGGTCACTTTGCGAGCTGGCACATCGTTGCTCTACGCTACCCTGGGCGAGATCTACGCTGAGCGCTCGGGCATCCTCAACCTGGGCGTCGAGGGCATGATGATGGTGGGTGCGGTGTCCTCCTTCGCGGTGGGCTATCACACCGGAAGCTTGGTGCTTGCTGTGGTGATGGCTCTTATCGTAGGAGGGCTGCTTGCGTTGGTCCACGCCTTCCTGTCCGTCTCGCTCCGTGCTAACCAGGTCGTGAGTGGGCTGACGCTCACCTTGTTCGGCTCCGGCCTTGCTAGCTTCTTGGGGCAGCGGTTAGGGCCAGGTGGCACGCGCCTGGTCGGGCTGGTGGGTCCCAGTCTTGAGCGGCTTCCCATCCCGGGCCTATCGCAGCTGCCGATTCTTGGCACTTCTTTCTTCGATCAGGATGTACTGGTGTACGGCCTGTACCTCCTGGTACCGCTGGCATGGTGGTATCTCCACAAGACACGCCCCGGCCTCTACCTTCGAGCGGTGGGAGAGAACCCGCAGACGGCCGATGCTATGGGCATACGCGTGGGCGCGAATCGCTATGCCTATACTGCACTGGGCGGAGCCCTAGCCGGTCTGGGAGGCGCCCATCTATCCCTGGCCTACACCAAAGGGTGGACTGAGAACATCACGGGGGGACGCGGCTGGATTGCCGTGGCGTTGGTGATCTTCGCCACCTGGGATCCCCTGCGCGCGGTTGTTGGTGCGGCCCTCTTTGGTGGGATCAACGCTGTTCAGTTCCGTATGCAGGCCGCGGGCACCACCATTCCAGCGGCCTTGCTGAACATGCTGCCCTACATTGCCACAATCGCCGTGCTGGTTGCCATCACGTGGTGGGAGACGCTCCGAAAGCGGGTTGGCGCGCCAGCGGCGCTGGCTGTGCCGTACGCACGGGAGGACAAAGGATAGAGTTTACGCTACCGCGCAGGAAGCATGCGGTGCGCGCCGGCTGGGCTGAGGCAGGCACGATGGCTGACACCTGTCGAGTTCGCTCGCTCGGGATGCTTCATAGTCGGATGGTTGTCGAACGAGAGCTGACTGGCTCTGTCGTCGGCACGCCCGGCTTGCCCTTCCATACACCTCATAGGCATTGCCGCCACATCGCAAGGATCGTCGGTCACCATCTTGCCACAGCTATTGATGGCGGTGTAAACCCGCACACACAATCGGCCCAGAACCTCCCTTGGATTGCGCTTCAATGGGCATGCTTCCGGGAAGGAGGCAAGGAGGTGATGCGAACTGATTTTTCTCCCATAGGCTTGTGCTGACGAGCTGCTGCCTGTCCGCTTGATATCTCAACAGGAGGTGAAGAATGCGTAGGTGCCTATGGCACGTAATCGGTCTGCTGGTCATCGCGAGTATGGTTCTGGTCGCCTGTGGCCCGGCCGCAACACCCGAGCCGACGGAGGCCCCAACCGAAGAGCCGCTGGAGGAACCAACGGAGGAGCCGACCGCTGAACCGGCGCCCGAGGAGTTCGTCTTTGGTGTTATCTTGGTTGGCCCCTACAACGACCATGGCTGGAGCGAAGCTCACTACACCGCAGCCGAGTACGTCACTGGGAAGATTCCCCAAGCCGAGTTCGTCTATCTGGACAAGCTGAACACGGCTGACCGGCCGGAGACCACGCTCGAGCAGATCGCGGATGACATGGTCTCTCAGGGAGCCAGGATGATCTTCACAACGTCAGACGACTTCAAGGAGGATACGGACCTGGCGGCGGAGAAGTACCCCGACACCATCTTCGTCCACATCTCCGGTGATCACGTCCTCACCGGCGATGCCCCGCCCAATGTTGACAACTTCATGGGCAAAATGCCTTACGGCAAGATGATCGCTGGCTGTAACGCGGCGCTAGCGACCGAAACCGCAACCATTGCCTATGTGGGGCCCTTGATCAACGAGGAGACGCGGCGCCTGGCCAATTCCGCCTATCTTGGCGCTCGCTACTGCTACGAGAATTATGCCGGGAAGGATCCGGATGACCTGCGCTTCATTGTCACTTGGATCGGATTCTGGTTCAACATCCCCGGAGTCACCCTTGATCCCACAGAGGTCTCCAACGATCTGATCAACGAGGGTGCCGACGTGCTGATCTCCGGCATAGACACCACCGAGGCCCTGGTGGTCACCGGGCAGCGGGCGGAGCAGGGCGAGCGGGTTTTCGCCGTCCCCTACGACTACGAGGGTGCCTGTGCTGAAGCCCCCGACATCTGCTTGGGCGTCCCGTACTTCAACTGGGGTCCGGGATACTTGGAGCGCATCCAGGCTGTCATGGACGGAACCTGGGAACCGCAGTTCGTGTGGGATCCGCCCAAATGGGATGACATAAACGACCGCGACAGCAGCCCCATCGGGTATCTCAAAGGTCCTGCGACGGAGCTCGACGAGGACTGGTCCTCGCAGCTGGATGAGTTCATTGCTGGCCTGGCCGATGGTTCGATCAAGCTCTACGTGGGGCCGCTCAACTACCAGGATGGCGCGGTATTCCTGGGGGAGGGCGAGGAGGCCACCGACGAGCAACTATGGTACACGGAGCAGCTGTTGGAGGGCATGGAAGGACCGAGCGAGTAAGGGACTGCATCGGGTTCCGGGCACCTACGTAGTGCCCGGAACCTGCACCGCATATGGAAGTCAAGCTGACCAGCATCCACAAGCACTTCGGACCCGTCCGGGCCAACAACGGTGTCTCCATGACGCTGGAGCCCGGTACTATTCATGGCCTTCTGGGCGAAAACGGCGCTGGGAAGACCACGCTGATGAAGTGCCTTTCTGGCTACTTGTCTCCGGACAGTGGTACGATTAAGGTGGATGGAAGGCCTGCATCGTTTACCTCTCCGGCCCAGGCCATTGAGCAAGGCATCGGCATGCTGCACCAGGATCCACTGGATCTTCCTCGGATGACGGTTCTGGACAACTTCCTCTTGGCGTTCGATCGACAGCTGTTGCCAAATCGGCGGCGCGGGCGTCGGTTGCTGCAGGAGATGGAAGCACGCTTTGAGTTCTGCCTGGATCCTGATGAG
>JASFVG010000362.1:0-5164 GCA_050049955.1 Anaerolineae bacterium
TACGGCGCGTCTCCGGCAGGGCGCGCACCACGCCGACGGGTGTCCGAGTGACGGCCCCCACACCGCTCAGAGCGGCGATGAAGAGGAACTTATGCCACATGGCCACGTGGATGTCCGGCGCGATCTCTGGGGTCACGCCCTTCGCCCTCTGGAAGGCATCCCGCAGCCTCTCCGCCCGCGCGCTGCGGCGTCCGTCGAGCTCGCCAAAGATGATGGTGGGGCTGATGCCAGCGTGGCGAATGTGACCCGGCGCGACCAGGGTGCTGATGATGCGGCAAAGCCCGCCCAGCACGTGCTCCTGGCCCAGGGCCGCTGCCAGCTGTGACGGAGCCTCCACGCCGTTCTCCAGGGGCACGACGAACGTCTCTGGCCCTACCATCGGCCGCATGGCCACCGCCGCCGCGGGGACCTGCCAGGCCTTGACGGCCACCAGAATCGCGTCAACGACGCCCACCTGCGTTGGGTCGTCGGTGGCGAGAATGGGATCGACCAGGAAGTCGTTTTCAATGCTGTCGATCCGCAGGCCCACCGTCTGTATCACTTTCAGATGGTCGCCCCGGGCGATGAATACCACGTCCTCCCGGGCCTGGGCCAGCCGGCCACCGAAGTAGCCGCCCACCGCTCCCGCTCCAAACACTGCTATCCGCATCAAGCCACCTCCCGACCGTGACCGAGTGTTGGGAAGCCGCTCGGCAACCATTGCACCATCGGGTGCGTTGGTCAGCACCAGGGAGCGACATCCCTATTCGTGGTCTTCGTGCGAGCCCATCATACCACAAACCCGTCACCCTGGCATAGCGCCTGCCGTGAGGGGACAGCGGGATGGGACAGTGCTACCCGGCAGTACTGCCGCCCATTGGTGCTGGGCGGTGAGATCAGCAACCCGAGGAGCACGACGAAACCCGACTGCCCCGCAAATGGCGCTGCCAAAGGAGCGCCGGCCCACCACGTTGGTCAGAGGAGGGATCCAAGCAAGGTACGCAGTGTCTATTGACAAAACGCACGTAGTGTGGTATAGTAGCCGCTGTGAGGGGAGGAGTATGCTGGGGATTGGAGGAGACATGCCGGGCAGAGGACGAGGTCGACGATGGCGGCAGCAGGGCTACTCTCGCCGAGCAGTGCGGATACTGAAGCCGACCCTCTTGCTGCTCCTGCATCATGGTCCGGCCCACGGATACACGCTCATTGAGGACCTGGAGGGATATGGTCTGGACGACGTGAACCCTAGCGTGGTCTACCGGGCGCTGCGGGACATGGAGGAGAGGGGATGGGTAGCCTCGAGCTGGGACGACGAGGAGACCAAGGGCCCGCCGCGAAGGGTCTACTCGCTCACGGGGCTGGGGGACGAGGTGCTGACGTGGTGGACCGAGGACCTGAGGGAAACGCGGCGCGTGATCGATACCATCTTGGAGACCCACACGCAACACATGGAGGATGGCGAGGGTGCCCATCACTGAGGCGCTGCTGAACACGCTCGATCGTGACGCTCCTGTTCGACAGGTCCTCATGGGTGCGTTCTGGACCGCGGTTGTACTCGACACGGACCCAGTCCGGTGTGGGCTGGCGTCGACCCTGCGAGGCGAAACTGACTGCGAAGGTGCTCCCGTCCCTGAGGCCGGGGGCCTTCTCAACTACCGGGCCCGGGAGCTGGCCGAGTGGTGTCGCTCTCATAGGACGCTAGAGGCCAGCATCGGATTGGCCACGTTCAATGCGCTGAACCACGTCGACGAGACTGCTTGTGTTGAAGTTAACGCGTCGGAGGTTATCTGCGAGCGAGGTACTGGTCGCCGTGTGGCTATCGTGGGGCACTTTCCCTTTGTCGACGAGGTCCGTGAAGTGGCGAAGGCCTGTTGGGTGCTGGAACTCCACCCACGCCCTGGCGACGTGCCTGCTGACCGGGCCAACGAGTTGCTACCGCAGGCCGACGTGGTGGCCTTGACCAGCACCTCAATCATCAATCATACGTTTGAGGATCTGATCCGCCTCTGCCGTCCAGGCACCTTTGTCGTCTTGCTCGGGCCGAGTACGCCGCTCTCCAGGGTTCTTCTGGGGGCAGGGGTGGATGTGCTGAGCGGCACGGTGATCACGGACCCGGAGCCGGTGCTCCGCGCCATCTCCGAGGGGGCGACATTTCGACAGATCAAGCGTCGGGGTGGTCTCCGCCTGCTCTCCATGAGGCGCTAGACTCGGTACGGCTCTAGCAAGGTCCTCGGCGCCGGGACGGCACAAGGCTCATAGAGATGGCCGGGCTGACAACGGAGATCGCCTCCCCGGCGACGTGAATGATGCGCCTGGGGATGCCGTGACAGAGAACGGCCTGACCGGAGTCGTGGTCCATCGGGGTGGCTGGTCGCGAGACTGCTCACAGCTCAGCGGGAGTGTATCAGACTCAAGAAACGGAGGTTGTTAAGATGCCGGCAGGAGATAGAACTGGACCACGCGGCATGGGCCCCATGACGGGTCGTGGCGCTGGGTACTGCGAGGGATACGGGGCGCCTGGATACGCCAATCCGATCCCGGGCGGGGGTACGGCCTGGGTTGGGGACGGGGCAGGGCCTGGGGTGGCTGGGGGCGAGGCCGCAAGTGGGGCGGCCGGTTCTATGCGGCAGGCTATGTCAATTTTCGCCCGTGATTGGGCCACTGGTTTTCGGCTAAGCTGGGCCACTCGTAGGGATGACGCTGCATACGAGACTCCTGTCGGCGGATGACGAACAAAGCGCGTTCGTTAGGACGACGTCGGTTCGATAGCCACCTGCTCTTTGGGGCCGCGAACTCTGAAGCTGGTCCCGGTGATCACCACGCTCTGAGCTTGGTGGGTCAGCCGATCCAGACCAGCAGCGGCCAACAGGGGCTCACCGAACAAGTCGGGCCATTCTTCCGGTGCCCGATTGCTGGTGAGCAGGATGCTGCCGCGCTCGTACCGTTCATTGATGATGTCGTAGAGGTCCTCAGGTCCGGGGGGGACGAGCGGTTTGAGCCCGAAGTCATCGAGCACGAGCAGATCGGGTTTGAGGAAGGCCTGGAACCTCCGCTCCAGCGTCCCGTCAGCCCGCCCGCCGTTGATCCGCTGCAGCATCTTGTAGGTGTTGATGAACAGGGCCTTGAAGCCCCGACGACACGCCTCGTGAGCCAGCGCTTGGGCCAGGTGGGTCTTGCCGACGCCGGTGGGGCCACAGATCAACACGTTCCGTTTCTGTTTGATGTAGGAGCAGGTGGCGAGGTCGAGGATCTGCTGCCGGTTGATGTGCGGGTTGAAGGCGAAGTCGAACCCCTCCAAGGTCTTGGTGGTGTTGATGGACGCTCGACGGATGCGCAGAGCCAGCTGCTTCTGAGCGCGCCGTTCCACCTCGTCCTCCAGCAGGCGAGCCAGGAACTCGACGTAGGTCCACTGCTCCTCGATGGCTTGTTGGTTGCGCACATCGAGGGTCTGCAAGATGCCCGACAGACGGAGCCGCTTCAGGAAGGGGACCATCTGGTGGGTCATTTCCATGACACACCTCCCATCACGTGTCCTACCAGCTCTTCTGCCCTGCGAGCGAAGACCATCGGCCTGGATGGCGAGGCTGGGCGGCTGGGCAGTTCCTCAGCGTCCAGGCCCTGCTCGAGGATGCGCTTGATGGTCATATATGCTGGATCGTCGAACCGTAGGGCCCGGGCGCAGGCAGCTTCGAGCCGTGTATGTCCGAAGCGATCACCCAATCGCAAGAGACGGCCCGCTGTCCGGAGCCGGTCCTCAGGGCGATGATCGAGGAGCACATCGACCACGTTCCGGGTGCACGGCCCGACCTCCGAGGCCTGCTGGCGGCAGGTCTCCCGGGTGAGGATCAGCCCCGGCACCTTGTGGGGCGGCATATGGTCCAGGTGCGTTACCCGTCGCCCTGGCTTTCGAGCGCGTGTGTGTGTGGCGACCAGCTGATAGTCGGTCGTGTAGATGTGGACGTCACGCGTCCCGCCGCGCACCCAGAGCTGTTGCCCTACCAGACGGAACGGGGCCGAGTAGTACACTTGCTCGAAGATCAGATGACAATCGCGATGGAGTTTGAGCTGCTTCCAGACCGCCATGTCGTAGGGCGTATTCGGCAGCGGCTTCAGCGCTGCCTGTTCCAGCTTGAACCGCTCCAGAGGCTTCTCCCTGGTCGTGCCGTGGATGCGCTGACCGGCCGTCGTGTGCGCCCAGCGCCGCACGTCTCGGTTGGCCTGGGGGACGGTGGTGGGTTCCCGTCCGCCCAGGAAGTTCCGCTTGACGTAGTGTACACCGCCCTTCTCCACCTTCCCCTTGTGCCGAGGTGTGGCCGGGCGACACGGAGCGATCAGGAAGCCGTAGTGCTCTGCACATTCTCGGTAGGACTGCTGCGCTTGTGGATCGTCCCAGCACGCCCGCACGATGGCCGCCTTGAGGTTGTCGATCACGACCCGTTCCGGCACCCCGGCGAAGAAGGCAAAGGCATTGCGATGGAGCCTCAACCAGGTCTCGACCTTCTGGTCGAAGACGAACTCCACGTACTGGTGACGACTCCAGGAGAGGGTCATCACGAACGCCCACGTCTTGCGGAGCTCGCCGGTCTCGGGATCGATCATTTTCCCGGCGTACCCGAAGTCGACCTGTGCTTCTTCTCCAGGTCGGGTCTCCAACCGCACGGTCACGTCCGGGTCGGACGGCTCCAGGGTGCGCACGAATCGGTAGACCGACGCGTAGCTGCCGGTGTATCCGCGTTCCTTCAGTCGCTCGTGGGTGGCCGCGATCTCCACGCCATCTCTCACCAGCTTCTCCACCAGGTCCCGGTATGGCTCCACGGTCGACGTATTCTGTGGCGGAGACCCATTGTTCAGCGTCTCCTCCAACAACTGATGGAGGCCGCCCAACGACGGCAAGGGCACCTCCAGCAGCTCTTGCTCAACCGCCCAGGCATGGTACCGGTCGACGGTCTTCCGGTTGATACCCAGGTCTCTGGCAATGCTGCGGTTGCTCTGTCCTTGCTGAAACCGCCTCAGCATCTCTCGAATCTCCATGGTCCCCTTCGTCTTTCCGGGCATAGGTCCTCCTGTTCTCCTTGTTCAGAGAACCGGCAGTATGCCCGAGATGAAGGAGTCTCGCCAGCAGCATCACGGCCCAGTTTGGGCGAAAACGCGTGGCCCATTATGGCCGAAAACGTCTGGCCCAGTT
>JASFVG010000363.1:0-5160 GCA_050049955.1 Anaerolineae bacterium
TCATATCCCTCGCCCCAGCCTACCAGCAGGGCTCTCCGGGCCTGCGTGGCGCCTCCCAGAAAAGGATCATAGTAGGTCAGATAGTAGGGATAGTGCACCAACAGCATGACCGCCTGCACCACCAGGGCCAGCGCCACCACGCCCACATAGGTCCGCCGGCGAGAGAGGTAGCGGCCTAGACCCCGCTTGCGCCGGACCCACTTCTCGAGGCCGGTGGCCAGCCACAGCAATCCTGCAGCCGCTGTGATGATCAGGGCGGGCAAAGCCGGAAGAAGATACCGGTCGAACATCTTGTCCCCGAGACTCATGAAGCCGCCGAATAGCACGCTGTAGGCCAACAGCGCCGTGAGTGCGAAACTCCGTACGCCTCGGAAACCCTTTGCTGTGAACCGCGCCACGACCCCTACGAGGCCGACCAGGGTGAGAGGACTGAGCCGGAACAGAGCCACAACAGGATAGAACAGCCAGCCAGGATCGTGAACAGCTTGCCCGAGGAAGTAGTTGCCCGGCGTGTGTCCTTCCTTGGCATACCGGGTGGCCGTGTTCAGCACCTTCCCGATGGTCCCCAAGGGGTCGCTCCACATGGCTGGCCAGGCCGCTACGTAGATGACCGCCGCCGCAACCCCCCAGAGCGCCAGGGCACGCAGCGTCCGAGCCGTCGAAGCTTTGCCCGCACCCCGGCGCAGGAAGAAGGCGGTCAGGAGCAGGACGGTGAAGGGCGCCAGGAAGACGGCTGGCGACTTCTGTACCATAGCCAGCCCACTCGCTGCGCCGGATGCCAGCAGTAGCGCCAGGCCTGGCCGGTCAGAGGTTCCACGTCGCACCGAGACCAGCAGGCTCAGAACGGACAGGGTCATCAAGCTGGCGTGGATGGCATCGGTGTGCAAGAATCGAGAAAGCGCCAGATAGAAGGGATCGAGGGCAATCAGCGCCAGGCTCAGAACTGCGATCCTGGCGCCCAGGAGGGTTCGGGTCAGGAAGTAGAGGGCAATGATAGAGAGCCAGGTGAATAGGGCGACTCCCACTCGACCTCGGAAGACCATCGCCCCCACTTCCGAGAGCTCTCCCTTTGTCGTCGCCGGCAGATTGTCATCGTCGAAGTGCCGGTAGTCATCGAAAGCCTCGCACGCCGCCTCCGCTTGGGCCTCACGATTCGGAATGGAGAGCGCACCCAACCACATGGTCACGACACCGGGGTGCCCCACGCGATACGTCTCGGCCCAGTCGCCCCGGATCATGCCTGCTCGGAAACCAACCGAGCGGCAGGCCCACCGCATCTCGTCGTGAACGAGAAAAACGTCGAGACCCGCCAGCCGAAAACCCAGGCTAAGCGTCAGCACCAGTGCGACGATGGCGAGTTCCAGACGGGGGCCCCGTTTCACTGCCCTAACCCTGCCTGCTGATCTGGACGAGCAGCGTCCCTGGGGGGTTCTCGTCGCGAGAAACTAGCGCGTGGGATGCCGTTCTCAAGGCGTGACCTCTATCTCCCCCAGAGGAACGCGATTCTGCTCCAGGGGCCTGCCATCCGAATCGGTCGCCGCAAGACGCTGCCCTGTCTTGGGGTCGTAGATGCCAGCCGCTAGGCGATACTTCCCTGGAGGTGTGTCGTGGGGTACCGGCACGCTGAATCGATCCACGAGAACCTCGCCAGTCGCCCAGGTTGTGGTAGGCCGCGCACCCAGGCCCGGGATCCGATCCCGCTGCCCGAGGATCCCTCCATCCGCATCGTATAGGTGGACAAACACCTTACAGTCCGCTTCCATCTCCTGCAGCGCCTGCCAGGTAATGGTGACCTTCAGATCCCGGCCCGGCTGTGCCGACGGTTGCACATCATAGCCCAGGACCGAGATCCTGTCCCCCAACGTGACTTTCAGGCGCTCACCGATCGTGTCAGGTACTTCGAAGCTGGATACCCCGGATTGGACCCAGACTCCTGCTAGCTCCTCGGCCTGCGGCAGGACGGGTCGACCTTCCTCGTCCAGAAGGTTCACTTCGATAGCCTTCTCTCCCGTAGGCAGGCCCCGCTCAGTGGAGAGGTAGTACCATTCGCCAAGGGTCTCTCCTCGCCGCCACTCGGTTGTGGGGTGATCTGTGGTGACGAGATCATAGTCCTGGATCGCTTGGATCGATCCATCATCCCCTCGCAAGCCAATCTGCAGTCGATAGACTTGGTCCATAGCAGACTTGGCCTCCCAGAACAGGCGGACAGGGATCCCCTCGCCAGCGAGTACTTCTTCATGCTCCAGGCTGTAGCCTATGAGCCTGAGCTGAGGAACGAGATCGATGCTCGAGAGTTGGGCAATGGGTAGGTCCTCCACTCCCGGAGGCTGATCGGGCACGCCGACCTCCAAACTCAGGGTGCCCGATTTGCCCAGGGCCTCGCCATCTCCCGCCACGAGCGGCAAGCGCTCACCCGTCCTCAGCAGGTACACGCCCAGAACGAGCTCGTATTCTCCCGCAGGCGTCTCCGCAGGAACGGCCAGGTGGTACACCGCCGAATTCCTGGATCCCGGTTCCCAGCGGGACGTTGGCTCAAGATACTTGTCCGTGATCAGGGTGTCACCCTGGGCAATGCGATGGCCGTGGGCGTTGTACACGTGAAGGAAGGTGCTGTAGTCCTCTTCCAGTGGCTGCAAGGCCTCCCACTCGAGGACGAGCCCTCCATCGCGGCCCCACGCCACCGGCGGACTGGTTTGGGCACGGCTTCGGAGGAGGAGATTCCCAAACCGTAGATTGAGGGACTGCCGGTCGATACCCTGTTCCGCCAACTGGTGCAGGCTCAACTCCACCTCAGGAAATGCTGACCGGTCAAGCTCGACGCACCGCTTCCTCAGCAGCGCGGCGTAGTCCTCCTGCTCTTGCGCAGGATACCCCACGTACCATATTCTCTGACATGATCGTGCCGCCTGGTCCAACAGCTCCGCCATCTGCGCGCGTGACCAGAACCGGTAGGTCTTCTCATCTGCATCATAGGTCGAATCGAATGTCAGAAGAGGAAGCGCACCCTGATAGTACTTGGCAAACAGGGACTTGCCATTCACCAAGACACATTCGCCCCTCTCGGGCTGACCGCGATCCTCCAGGTGCTGTGTGGGAGCGAGATAGTGATCGTTGTGATATAGCCATATGTAGTCAACCCCGTGCAGAGCGAACACCCGTTCAGGCTCGGCCTGGGGGTTCTCCAGGTACTCCAGCACGAGGTCCTCGTATCTCCTGCGTTGAACGTGAGAGAGATAGAACATCACATAATCGCTTCCCCAGATGCTGTATTGCTCCATAGATCGCGTGCTCCCATCGAACTGCGGAGCGAATACGGGAAACGCAGGCATGATGACCTGGAGCTTCTCGGCGTTCGGCTTGTCGTTCAAGTAGGCCGCGGCCTGTTCATAGCCCTCCCCCCACCCTACGAGCAGGATCTTCCGCGCCTGACGGATTCCCCCCAGCACGGGATTGTAGTAGGTCAAGAAGTGGGGATAATGAGGAAGGGTTATCGCCAGCTGGACGGCGACCACGAGACCTACCACTGGGGCCACCAGGTACAGCCCGCCTCCTGCCCCCGCAAGGCGATCTCGCACCACATCAACGCCCCACCACAGTCCAACGGCCGCCACGATCGCTAGTGAAGGGAAGACAGGAACGAGATAGCGATCAAACATCTTGTTGCCCAGGGTCATGAAGGCCCCGAATGTCACTCCGTAGATCAGCAGATCCACGGCCGCACGATGCTCTTCGGTTCTCCCCGTACCTCTGGCCAGCCAGATACCACCTGCGATGAGCCCGATCAACGCGACTGGGCTAAGCCGGAACGGTACCGCGATGGGATAGAACATCCAACCTGGATCCTCTGTAGGATTCCCCAAGAAGTAGTTGCCCGATGAATGGCCCTCTGCCGCGTACCCGAGGGCCATTTCAAGGACTTGCCGGATGGTCTGCGCGGGCCGGACCCACATAGCCGGCCACAGCACGACGTAGACCAGAACGACGACGAGGCCCCAGATCAGCAAGTCCTGGATCGCGCGGAGCAACCGCCGACGATCCAGTCCCTCACGTATCAGGTCAATGCCCACCAGCAGGACCGCGAAGGCCGCCAGGAACATCGCCGGAGACTTCTGCAGAATGGATAGGCCGGCCATCACCCCGGACAGCACCAAGAAACCACGGCCCCTCCGACCTGGTTCGCGGCAGCGCAGCGCAGCGACAAGACTCAGCACCGAGAGAGTCATCGTGCTCGTCAGCGCGCCGTCGACGTGCAGGATGCGAGAAAGCGCCAGGTAGAAAGGATCGACAGCCACCAGAACGAGGCTCAGCAATGCGACCCTGACACCCCACAGGTGTCGGGTCAGCAAGTAGATACCGATGAGCGAGACCCAAGTGAACAGCGCGACACCCCTGCGAGCCTTGAACAGCAGGTCTCGGATGCTGTGCATCAGACGCGTTCGTTCAGCGGGCGTGTCGCCGGACTCGCTTAGCTCACTTGCGTCTGGTGTGATCTGGCAGGCCTCTCGTGCATCGGCGTCAGCAGCCTCATGGGGAATGAATATCGCGCCCAGCCACGTGGTGACAACCCCAGGGTGACCGGTGCGGAACGTGCTGGCCCACTCGCCTCGGGCCAGGGCTTCCTGAAATCCAATGGATCGACAGGTCCACCGCATTTCGTCGTTAACTACAAACGCGTCGAGGCCAACCAGGCGCAACCCAAGGCCTAGCGCTAGCACAAGGAGAACGATCACAATCTCTAGAGGTGTGACCCGTCCCGCATTGGGCCGGGCCCTAGGTTCTGCGTTCAACGCTGCACAATCCCAAACACAAACCAGCGAGACAGAGACGTCTCACCCTCGTGAACCAGCACCCAGCCGGGTGGCGCTTGAACAAGGTTGGCCTTCCTACCGTCAAGGGAGAAGTAGTCCCCCAAAAGTCCCTGCCGCCGGTCGACCAGGTCGAAATCGACGATGGCCCACGAAAGCCGCTGCTCTTCGATGAAGTCAGCCGCCTCACTCCAGGTCTGGAGGTCGGAGGGCAGATTCTCGTGAGAGATGATGTCAACGTATCTCCATATGCCGAGGCTCTTGCTAGGGCCATATAGCACGCGAACTGGCTCCTCGTCCGCATTCGACAGCAGCCACGCCAGGACCTCATCGCCGCCAGCATTCTGCTCCATGT
>JASFVG010000364.1:0-5142 GCA_050049955.1 Anaerolineae bacterium
CCTCGCCAGGTCGGACATTGCGGCACGTTCGCCCTATCACGCGTCCAATGACGATAGCCAACTCCGCCTCATAGTCCACCCGCTCAGACTGAGGTGGCAGGAGGATCTGCATCTCCGGCCCAACGACGGCGCTGGGCGGTTTGAAGAACAACAGCGGTTCCGCGGGCACGGCCACGCTGCTCTCGTCGGCATGCGCGGGATAGTTCAGACCGACGCAGATGATCTTGGTGGGCACCGATGGGGCCAGAAGTGCGAGTTCGACCAGAGGCCCCATTGTGTCGCCCGGATCCCAGTCGCCAAACGGATCTCCCTCCACATAGTGCACGTGCTCAGCTACGACAACGCCGTATCGGGGACCCTCCTCAGTCATCACGCGAACGAGCAGGCTTGGAGAATCACTCATTGCGCGAACCTCCCGTCGTCCTGGGTTGTCGGTAGCCTGTGGACGCGCCTGTTGAGCCAGCCTATGCGATCCACGTCCCGCGCATCGAACTCCGGGACGTACGGCTTGATGTCCAGCAACGGCGTCCCATCCACGATGTCCACGTCCCGGATGCGTAGGACATTGCCCTCCACCGCCTCCAGACGCACGACCGACAGCCCGATGGGGTTGGGACGACTGGGTCCACGCATCGCAAACACCCCGCGCACCTCGTCATCCATAAACGGCTTCACCTGCAAGGACGCTGCCTTCGAGAGGTGAAAATGGTAGATCAGGATGATGTGCGAGAACCCATCCAGGTCCTTGAGTCCATCGGCGTACTCGGAGAACAGCTCGACAGTCCCCTCCACACCATAAGCGCTCGGCGGCTGAATGGGCGTGCCCTTCGGCTCCCTAAACGGCGTATGCACGACGCCAATCGCCCTATACACGATAGTCGTCACACCCTCACCTTCTTTCGAACAGATAGTGGGAAACCAGGTACTCGCGCCCGTTGCGCATCCCCCAGGTCTCCTCGCAGGCTATGAAGAATAGCCGCCAGTTGGCCAACCACCGGCTCTGCTGGTCCGGCCCGTACGTCTGCGCCAGGATCTCACGTACCTCCGGCTGGTGCCGGTCCAGCCTCTCTAGCCAGGCGCGCAGCGTCTTGGCGTAGTGCGTTCCACCTATTCTCCAGTGGTCGACCAGCCAAAGGTCTCGCTGAAAGTGGAGTAGCAGCTCGTCAGACGGCATCGTGCCACCGCTGAAGAACGTTTGAGCCATCCAGTCGCTTGCGTCGTCTGCGTGGAACTCAAAGGCGACCGCACGATGGCTGAAGATGTGCACGAACAGCATCCCATCCGGCCTCAAGAAAGAGGCGATCTTCGCCATCAGCCGCTCGTAGTTCTTCATGTGCTCGAACATCTCGATCGATATCACCCGATCGAAGCGTCGGTCGATCGCCAGCTCATTCACGTCGCCGACAATGCCTTCCACGTTGGCCAAGCCACGCTGTCGGCATCGCTCCGCAATATGCGCAATCTGCGGTCTCGAATTAGAGACGGCGAGCACCGAGCAGTTGGGAAATCGCTCCGCAATCCAGAGGGATAGGGAACCCCATCCGCAGCCAAGGTCGAGCACGTCCATGCCATCTGCAAGCCTAGCCCGCTGACAGGTCAGGTCAAGCATCGCCTCCTCGGCTTCGTCGATGGTTTCGACACCCTCCGGCCAGTAACAGCAACTGTACTTCAGCCACCGGCCCAGCACCAGCCGAAAGAAGTCAGGAGGGACTTCGTAGTGCTGACGGTTCGCGTCGTCGGTGTGAATGGCTATCGGGCTCTGCCCGAACTTCTCAATCAGCGCCCTTCGCTCCGCGTCCTGAACCTCCGCGCTCTGCTCATGAAGCCGCCGCGTGCTGTTCCTCAGCACGGTGCGCACACCCCACCGGATGAGCCAGTCAGGTAGCCGATTGGTCTGGACCAGCCGTATCATCCACATCGGTCAACGCCCGATTCGCCTTCCACAGATCATCGCCTGCCAACCGTGCGTCTTGCGCGACGGCCCGATTATACGGTACGGAGTGCAACTGCACAACGGCACGGCGTTTCCAGCCAGCTCTCGTAAGACCCCGTCCCCGCTCCAGACCGAGGGGCGAGCAGCCAATCCCGACGGTGGGGGCCAACCTTCGACTGAACTCCCGTCTCCCAGCACGGGTCCAGATAGGCAGACCTCCCCCCATTTCGAACAGATGCTTGATCGTCTTGCCCTTGGCAACATCGCGCGGGACAGGCCAACGGGACTATCGGTGGATCGCCGCCTCACGGAGTTGAAATCGATCACGCGTTTCGGCCTCAAACCCGCCATCACGAGGAATGACCTTAGGTGCCCGGACGTACACCCGGACATTTCTGACCTGCCCGAGAAAGCGGACACTTATGGTGTTTGGTCTGACCGACCGGACAAAAGCGCCAAGCGGTGTCTTGGAGAACGGTCTCATCACCATCCTTAAGTTGGGCGGCACCCGGCGTCTACTACCGCGGGCTGGTGGTGCGAAGGCCAGGTGGCCCCCCGTCCAGAGCAAGACAAACGATACCGGCGCCCTTCACAGCGTCATCAACCAGTCCTTGCTAGGTCCTACGCGGTACCGCGCCGTGGCTGGATATCCCAGGGCCCTCCGTTGCAGTAGGAGAGCGGGCTTTTCTTCCCGATGTACTAAGGACTATCGTCTCGAGTATGGCCCACGGTAGCGTGACAATACAAACGCTTCAATGCCATCACAGCGCGGTGGCGGGCCACGACCCGGGGCGAAGCGGGACGGCAGGGCGGAGTGCGACTGGGGGGTAGGAAATAAGGGCTAGGGCTGGAGGCGCTCGGCGGATAGGACGCCCAGGTCAGCACCGTGGATTATGGCGTCCACAAGCCGGTCCGCGATCACGAAGGCCCAACTCAGTCCGCGCCCGCCAAAACCAACTGCGAAGTAGGCTTGAGGCGTGCGCGGCAGGCTTCCCGCCATGGGTAGGCCATCAGCCGTGAAGCCCATGACCTCCGACCAACGATCGACGCTGGCGAGATCCACCTCTGGGAAGTGACGGGTCACGAAGGCGCGCAGGCTCTCCTCAAGGCGGCCCGCGCCAGCCAGCGACTGACCTTGCCGCCAGCTGCCGACCAGCAGCCGACCGTCCGGAAGCGGACGGAGAAACACCCTGCCTCGCGCTGCTGTGCACGGCCGCTCGATAGGCACCCCCTCGAGGGGCCCGGCTGAGAGGACAGCGCCCACGACAGGGGCAACGTTCTTGGCCAGATAGGGGTGCACCAGCGCGGCATATCCGTTCACCGCCAGGACGACGGTGCTGCACAGGATCGTCCTGCCGTGGGCCCAAACCCGGATGCCCCCGCCCGTCGCCTCTATCCCCGTGACCTCAGTCCCTTCGCGGACAGAAACGCCCTCGGCGGTCACCACCGCCCGCGTAAGCGCGGCGGCATTGACCATCACCTCGCCATACTGATGCAGGGCGGCTTCGAATCCGCGATTGAGTGGATCGGTCAGGCTGTAGGAGACATCAAACCCATCCTCTCGAAGGAGCTGGGCAGAGTCCCAGAGTGCGTCGGCTTCCTCATCGTCGACCGCGAGCGCAACACTGCCCGAGCGTTGGACCGGCACCCCCAATCGCTCGGCCGTTTCCACCAGGCGTTCGCGTCCACCGAGAGTCAGCGCCCAGATCTCCCGGGCCTGCTGTCGTCCATAGACCGAGACGGCCCAGCTGTATTCGCGAGGCAGACCAGCCAACGCCACACCCAGGCAGCGTCCCGTTGCCCCGCCGGTGACCCGCCGCGCCTCGAGGACCACCGTGTCAAGCCCCTCTCGCGTCAGGCGGGCGGCCACCAACACGCCAACCAAGCCTGCTCCCACGACAACCACCTCGTGGGCGTCGACCCTGCGTCGTTCCCCCGTCGTCCCCATGACTATCCCCCGGTGGTTTGCTGGACGCCGGATGCCACACACCCAACAGTCGGAGGCCGTCCATTCCGAGGTGTCAGGACCCGAATGGAATCGGTGACCCGAAGGTCTGCCAACTAGGGATCCTGGACGTTAGCCTCCGCGGTCAAGACCTTGTAGCTGCTTCCAGCGTACGCCGTTGCGACGGAGCCGTAAGCCTGACGGATTAGGCCCTCGTAGCCAATGAAGCGGTTGGCGACCAGGTACAGGCGACCGCCAGGACGGAGCACGCCTCGGGAGTCCTGGATGAACTGGTGCCCGATCTGGTAGTCCACCTCGCGGCCTTGGTGAAACGGCGGATTGGCAATGACCACGTCAAACGGCTCACACCCGTTCAATACCGATGACCCATCGGAAAGCAACGCCCTGGCGTTCTCGATACCATTCGCCTCGAGCGTGCGCCGCGCTGACCTGACGGCCCGGATGTCGGCGTCGACCAGAATGACCTGTCCCTCGGGGGCACGCCGCGCCGCGACCAGCCCAGCGAGCCCCGTCCCGCATCCCAGGTCCAGTACACGGTCGAGTCGGCCGATCTCCATGGCGTCGATCAGGCACGCAGTCCCTGCATCCAGCCGGTCCCAGGCGAAGACGCCGGGCTTGCTCACCACGGCCGTCTCGACGCCGTCGAGGGTGATGGGGCGGCAGACGTAGGAATCCTGCGGGCCGGGCGACTTCATCGCCGCCGGTCGGACCGTCATCGCCACGTGGTACCCCTTCTTCCGATGCACCACCCCGCAACGGCCGAAAAGGTCGCGCACATACGCCACAGCGCCCTTGATGCCCGACCGGGCGCTGGCCACGAAGTAGAACTGTCCGAGGGATCGCAGCACGTGCGCGGCTCCACGAATCAGCTCACGCTGCACCTCCCGCCCCCGCGGGAGGTGACTCAGCACGAGATCGAATGAACGCCCATCCAGCTCCTCGACCCCGTCGGAGAGCTGCACCTCGGCGTTCTCGACCCCGCTGACCTTCAGCGTGCGCGCGGCGCAGGCGACCGCCGCGACGTTGCAGTCAACGAGCACCGTCCTCCCCCGCGGAGATAGTCGCGCGGCGAGTGCTCCGATGATCCCCGTTCCGCAGCCGAGATCAAGTACTCTTGCATCCGGCTCGAAGAAGGGCAACTCCAGCAATGCCAGGGTGCCTGGATTGGGGCCCTCCCACGACCAGACGCCCGGCTTCCCGAAAACGACAATCTCCTCGCCTCGCACGCTTACAGCGAGCTCGC
>JASFVG010000365.1:0-5113 GCA_050049955.1 Anaerolineae bacterium
TCTCCTCGAGGACGTTCTCGGGCGAGCGGAAGCGCACCGAATCCCCGTAGGAGACGTGCTTGATGCAGAAACGGCACCCGCCGGGGCAACCCCGGCTGGTGACGACAAAGGCGTAGGGTCCACCTACCAGAGGCGCCCGGTACTCCGCCAGTGGCAATAGATCGTGGCGAGGCAGAGGCAGATCGTCCAGTTCCTGGATGAAGGGCCGGTCGGGATTCACCACGATGTCGCCGCCGTTGCGCCACACGAGGCCCTTGATGCGAGTGAGGGTGTCTGACGGACCGGAAACCTCATTCCAGGCCGGCTCCCAGTCCGGATCGGAATCCATGAAGAGCCGGCGCAGCTGCCAGTCGAACTCTGGACCAACCCCGGGCAACCATGTGTGGGCTGTGCTGTCATTACGGCTGACCAAGCGACGCTGGTGATCCGTGGTGTCGACCAGTTCGCGCAGCGTTAGCTCCGGTTCGCCGCGCAATACGAAGTCGAGGGCAGGGTAGGCCTCCATCGTTGCCCGTGGCATAGGGGTCACGTGCGTGCCAAAGGCGATGGTCTTAGCACCCAGGCTCTTGGCCAGAAAGACGCCCTGCATATCGTTCTGGAGCGTGGGCGCGGTGACCTGGGTCACGTAGTAGCGGGGGCGCTTCTCCCGTAGCAGCGCCTCGAATCGGTCCCAGCTCAAGCGCTGAGGGATGGCGTCGATGATGTCGACGGTAAGGCGCGGATCGGGGAATAGCGCTGCCATCTGGGCGAGGCCAACCTGCGGCCAGATCATGCCCTCGCGGGAGCGCCGCCCCACCCGGTGCTGGCTACGGATCCAGATGGACCTATCGGGCGCCGGTGGGTTGACGAACAGGATGTCGACCCGTCCCGCGGATGGGGCCTGTGCCGATGCCTCGGCGGCTTCGTCGGCGCTCGGGAACGTGGCCGCCGTCACCCTCTGGCGTACCTGTGTCCCGCGGTTGCCCGTGCCTGGTTCAGGATTCGTCATGGTTGGCCGAGGTCAGCCCCCACCAGTGCCTCTCGCTGGCTCAGTTCCTCCAGAACGCGAACGATGACCCAGAAGACGACCAGTTGGGTCCCCAGAAGCACTAGCAAGGTTCCGGCGAGGAGGTAGAGCCAGAGGCGCTCTATAGGCCAGCCGCGCATCCCCAGCACCAAGCTGACGGCCCCGAACGCAAGGCCGGCGGCTGCGCCCAGCAGCCCCACCCACCAGAAATGGCGATCGAGAGGGGTCTTGAAGACCGGCCTGCCAAATAGGCCCTGTCGAATTGGGCTCTGGTGAAAGAGGGACACCAGGTAGTTGAAGGTCACGCCGAGGGCGAAGATGTCGACACCGGCGGTGGCCAGCACAACAGCGGCGAACACGGCCCCAACCCCCCAGGGTCCGAGCCTGGTGACGCCGGCGATCCGCATGGCGATAAGGATGCCAGCAATGAGCCCAGCGATTGAGAGGAGAGCCAGCCCCACGCCTCCGAGGATGCGGACGGGGTTGTAGTTCAGCGCCGTCCAGATGATGGTGCGCAGGAAGCGCATACCGTCCTCGATGACACTGAGTTTCGATCGGCCCAGACGCTCCCGATACGGAATTGGAACCTCTGTCACGCGCACGCCCTCGTGGACCGCCCGGGTGCTCATAACGGGGGTGAAGTTGAGGCCGTCGGGGAGCGGGTAGAGGCGCTCGAGGACGTCGCGGTGGAAGACGCGCATGCCGCTGGCGGGGTCGGCGACGCGATGGTTGGCCAGGAGGCTCAATAGGCTCGACCAGAGCAGGTTCCCGACCCGCCGGACGAGCGGCATCTCGCTGTCAGCGCCTGACCTACGGGATCCAACGATCAGTTGAGCCCCATCCAGGGCTTCCAGGCAGAGGTCGGGGAAGCACTCAGGGGGATAGGTGCCATCAGCGTCGAGGAAACCGAGCAGATCGCCAGTGGCTGCGTGGAATCCCGTCTTCAGCGCCGCGCCGTAGCCTCGGTTGGCTTCGTGGCGGACAAGACGCACGCCCTCGAAGGCCCGGACGACCTCCGCCGTGCCGTCGGATGATCCGTCGTCGACGACGATCAGCTCCAGACCGTTCACACCGACCTCGGCCAATGCGGGCCGCACCGCCAGCACCCGTTCCATGATGGCGGCAATACCGTCCTCCTCGTTCCAGGCCGGACTGACTACGGAGAGTGTGCGTGATCCGGCGTCCGATGCTCCCATATGGCTGGCCCTCCCATTCGCGCTGCTTGCCCGAAGCTCGCCCTCGGGCAGGGTCCGTAATCTGTTTCCAGACTCGCTGTTCTCCCCAATGCAGTGAAAAGAGCGCGTCCGTACCGTATCGGGGACAGTCCCTACATGTAGATGGGCCCGCGGTCGCCCACCGGTTGTGCGTCGATCGGCCGCACAAGCTGTGCCGGGACGCCGGCGACGACCGTGTGCACCGGTACGTCCTCAGTCACCACTGCTCCTGCGGCAACCACTGCCCCTTTCCCGACTCGGACGCCATCGCAGATGATCGCTCCAGACCCGATCCAGACGTCGTCCTCGATCGCGATGCCCTCTGCGGTGATGCCCTGGGCGGCGAAGGAACGTGCTGGATCGTCGAATACGTGGTTCACAGCCACAATCTGCACGTGAGGCGAGGTGTAGACCCGGTCGCCAATGGTGACGCCCCCCTGGCCCCGGACGACGTTGTACTCCCCAATCAGGCTGTCCCTACCTATCTTGATTCCGGCGTTCGGCAGATCCCGGAAGTTGTAGACGTGGAGGACGGCGCCGTGCATCACGAGCGTCCCCAGTCCGATCTCGACGCCGTGCGGGCAGGCGTGGATGTACACGCCGTGGTCGAGATACGCTCCGTGCCCAAGGCGTAGGTGGCTAGCAAAGCTGATTCGCACGCCGCTCTCGATGGCAGCCCAACCGTCCATTTGGAGCATGAGTCGATACGCCAGCGACCGCAGGCCGATGCCCGCGAGGGTGGGAACCCATCCGAAGAGCACCTGAAGGCCCTGCTCCAGCAAATAACGCCCAGGGCCTGACGCGTGCCGCCGAAGGTAGAGGCTTGGACCGCCGCCAGGCTTGCTAGCCATAATTCATCCACTCAACGGGCAAAGGACTGCAGACGATGGACGATGACCAATGATCAATGGACGATCACCTAGGACAACTACGAACGATGCACGACGGCGATTATACCAGGAATCCAGGGTTTGTTTAGCGGCAGCGCAGAGTCAGGGGGCAGTCCCGCTGTAGGGCGATGGGCTGGCGACCCTAGCGGCGGAGGGTATGCCGGTTCCCACCTTAGCCATCGCGGCGCCCGGTGACGCGATAGACGTCGCCTTCCTGGGACAGCGCGTAACAGGCGCGCAGCTCGGCATCCGGGTCCGTCAGATAGACGGGAAAGCGGGCGCGGTTGGCCTCGATGGCTGCGACCAGGAGGGAAGTCGGGCACATGGTCGTCCCGCCCGAGAGGAACACAGTCCGATCAGGCAACGCAATTCGGGAGTGAATACGCGGTAGGTGCTGGCGGTACCAGTCGTGGTACAGAAGCTGTTCATCGAGCAGGGCTACGTCGAGGCGCTTCTTCTTCGCGTAGCGGTAGTAGTTCAGCGTGAAACCGTGTGCGTCTGTCTGAGTGATCACGACGGCCTCTGGCTGAACATTCTGCATGACCGACAGGCCGTAGTCCCGGGCCACGAAATCAGAGCTCACGTCTACCGACGCACGGTTGCCGATGAAAGAGACCAGAGGGATGACTAGCGCCAGGCTGACGGCGGCGCCTCGAACGACTTGCGGGGACACTGGGGTTATTAGGGGCTGGATGATGGCCAGAAGCCAGTCAAGGCCCCAGGCCAGCCACAACGCGAACACGAGAAAGGTGGGGATGAGGTAGACGTGTGAGTCGCTGGTATCGTATCCGATGGCGTAGACGGAGTAGGTGGCGGCCATTACTACGCAAGCTGCGGCGAAGTGCCGGGCCTTTTCCCAAAGCGACCAGACACCAGCGAGCCCGATGAAAAGGCCCCATGAGCCGAATTGATGCGCCAGGAGGCGCGCCCAAGCAGCCAGCCGCGCCAGCAGGTACCGGAGAGGGAGGTTGAAGGAGTAGCGACGGTAGAGCCTGCCGGTCACCAACCAGATGAAGCGGCCGACCGTACGCGGGTCGCCCCAGTTGACAGGGGGCGCCTGGCTGGCCCGAATGGGGAGGAGAGCGTAGATGCTCAGGCCAAGCAGAGAGGCCACAGATAGGGCCAGCAACAGCCATCGCCTGTCGGGGAGAAGCCGAGGCCAAAGCAGGAAGAGCAGGGCTATCCCAGGTACCGCCAGGACCAGGGTCAGGTGGTTCCCGAGCCCGAACCCGAAGGCCGCGCCGGCCAGCAGCAGGGATAACGGGCGCCGATTCTCCATCCAGCTCAAGACAAGGTACAAGATGAGGGAGAAGAAGGCCGCGTTCAGCGCATACACCTCGGTGATCACGGCCTGCGACCAGAGGACGGGGGAGAAGGCGAAGGCGAGGGCGGCCGCAGCGGCCACGATGTGATGCTGCACGGCGATGGCCCTGTTGCCGAGCATCCTGAGCGTGCGGATGGCGCTGAGGTATAGCAGACCGACCGACAGGGAGGCGAAGACGGCGGACATAAGGTTGAGACGCCACGCCAAATCCCCCCAGGGAAGCAGCAGGAAGGGCTTGGCCAGTAGGAGGTAGGTGGGGTAGCCCGTGGGATGCGGGACACCGTCAGTCGCCGCAGCCGTGATCAGGTCACCCCCGTCGGCACCGCTGTGTGACCACGTGATGGTGGGGGCCAGGGTCGTCAGGTAGGCGACTAAGGCGACCGCCGCGACGGCCAGAGCCACGAGCCACTCCGCGGCATGAGGCTGTCGCGTGGCCTGGGGAGCTGCGGATCTTTGGCGTGGGGTCGCGTTGGGGCGTTCGAGGGCCATTGCTAGGCAGCTCCGACGCACCCCGTTGAAGACGTGTGACGGGCCACGGTCACGAGTCCGCCTCCGCGTGGAGCACGGTGGGCAGGAAGGGCTCGCCCAGGGCCGCGCCGGGCTGGTGTGCAACGGTCTGATCTCGCCCGCTTGCCAACGTCACGGGGAGGTAGAGATGGGCGCGGGCGCTTTGCGTTGG
>JASFVG010000366.1:0-5112 GCA_050049955.1 Anaerolineae bacterium
CCGGAGCGGAGACAACGGCAGGAGCGCGGTCTTTTCGCTAGGTATCTGACGATCTTTAGGAGGCAACACTGTGACTAAGAAGTGGGTCTATCTCTCTCGATCCGCGAAAAGCGATCTGACGCAGACGTTGGGCTACGAGCCTGAGATGGCCAAGATGAAGGAAATCCTCGGCGGCAAGGGGGCGGGGCTGGCGACGATGACCGCCGCCGGCATTCCTGTACCGCCCGCATTCACCATCACTACGGAGGCCTGCGTCGAGTATATGCGGACCGGTGACTTTCCGCAAGGCATGTGGGAGCAAACACTGGAAGCGCTGCGGGAGATCGAGCGGGATACGGGCAAACAGTTCGGTGACTCTGCCAATCCGCTGCTCGTCTCCGTGCGCTCGGGTGCGCGCGAGTCGATGCCTGGCATGATGGACACCGTCCTGAACGTAGGGCTCAATCCAGACACGCTCCAAGGTATGGCCCAGCTGACCGGCAACGAGCGCTTCGCATGGGATGCCTACCGCCGCCTGGTGCAGATGTTCGGCAACATCGTGAAGGAGATCGACCGCCACGAGTTCGAGGCCATCCTGGACGAGTACAAGGCAAAGACGGAACAAGGCCGGGACATCGATTTGACCGTGGAGATGCTCCAAGAGGTGACCGCGGATTTCAAGGCCTTGTACGCGGAGGTGCTGGGCGAGGGATTCCCCGATGACCCCCACGATCAGCTTCGCCAAGCCATCGGCGCCGTCTTTGGCTCATGGTTGGGCGCACCGGCGGTGAGCTACCGTAACGCTGAGGGAATCCCCCACGATTGGGGCACTGCCGTCAACGTCCAGACGATGGTCTTCGGCAATATGGGCTGGGACAGCGGCTCCGGCGTGGCCTTCACCCGGAATCCGGCCGACGGTGAGAAGATGGTCTATGGTGAGTACCTGCTCAACGCCCAGGGCGAGGACGTGGTGGCCGGTATCCGCACGCCTGATCCCATCGCCGATATGGAGAAGGAATTGCCAGAGATCTACGAGCAGTTTCTGGAGATATGCAACCTTCTGGAAGGCCACTACCGGGATCTGCAGGACGTGGAGTTCACCGTCGAGCGGGGCAAGCTGTGGATGCTCCAGACGCGCACGGGCAAGCGCACTGCCGCCGCCGCGGTCAAAGCCGCGGTGGACATGGTCAACGAAGGCCTGATCACCAAGGAGGAGGCCCTGCTCCGGGTGAAGCCGGCGCAGGTGGACCAGTTCCTTCATCCCCGCTTCGACCCCGAGGCCAAACAGGAGGCAGAGGACAGAGGTGACCTATTGGCCGTGGGGCTGAATGCTTCCCCGGGGGCAGCCACCGGCATAGCCATCTTTGATGCCGATCGGGCTGAGGAGCGGAGTGCGGGCGGTGAGGCCGTCATCCTGGTGCGGCCGGAGACCAACCCCGACGATGTGCACGGTATGGAGAAAGCAAAGGGTGTTCTCACGCAGCGTGGCGGGATGACGTCACACGCGGCTGTTGTCGCCAGGGGGTGGGGCAAACCGTGCGTTGCCGGCTGCGAGGCGATCAAGATCGACCTGAATGCCCGCCAGTTCTTTGTGAACGAGCGAACGATCAGAGAGGGCGACTATGTCTCCATTGACGGTGCCACCGGAGAAGTGTTTGCCGGCAGCCTGGCCACGCTCGAACCCGGGTTCGAGGAGGAGCAGGACTTGATCCGCCTGCTGGGCTGGGCCGACGAGATCCGCACGCTCGGCGTTCGCACCAACGCTGACGTGGGCGAGGACGCGCGTCAAGCCCGCGGCTTCGGCGCCGAGGGGATCGGTCTGTGCCGTACCGAGCACATGTTTTTCGACGAGCGGGCGCGCGACGCCGTCGTCCGAATGATCCTGGCAGAATCGGACGAGGAGCGCGCGGCAGCTCTGGAAGAGATGCTGCCCATCCAGGAGCAAGACTTCGAGAAGGTCTTCGAGGCCATGGACGGGCTCCCGGTGATTATGCGGCTGATCGATCCTCCGATGCACGAGTTCCTCCCACCACGCGAGGAGTTGATCGCTGAGGTGGAGCGGCTGCGCTGCACCGACCCGGACTCGCCTGAGCTTGAGGCGAAAGCCTCCATGCTCGAGGCGGTCAATGCCCTGTGGGAAGTCAACCCGATGATGGGGTTGCGCGGCTGCCGGGCCGGGCTCATGTACAAGGGGCTCACTGAGATGCAGACGCGGGCATACTTCCAGGCCGCTTGCCGGTGCGCAAAGCGCGGCATCGAGGTGATCCCCGAGGTGATGATTCCGTTGGTGGGCCACGTCAACGAGCTAAAGCTTGAGCGCGAGAAGCTTGAGCGCGTCGCGGAGGAGGTGATGGCCGAAGAGGGCATCGAGGTCAAGTCTATGTTCGGCACCATGATCGAGGTACCGCGCGCCGCTTTGACCGCCGCCGAGATCGCTGAATACGCCGACTTCTTCTCCTTCGGTACGAATGACCTCACCCAGATGGCCTTCGGCTACAGTCGCGACGACGCAGAGGGCAAGTTCCTCATGAAGTACGTCGAGGGATTCGCCACAGGTGAGGTTGATGCGGACGGTGAGCCAATCCTGTTCCCCATCCTGGAGTCCAACCCCTTCCAGAAGCTAGATCAGGTTGGCGTCGGGCGCCTGGTGCAGATGTGCGTCGATGAGGGACGCGCGGCCCGTCCGGGTCTGGAGGTCGGAATCTGCGGCGAGCACGGCGGGGAACCGAGCTCCATTGATTTCTGCCACCGCGTCGGGCTCGACTACGTGAGCTGCTCCCCGTTCCGTGTGCCGGTGGCGCGGCTGGCGGCAGCACAGGCTACCCTGCGACACGGCTAGCTTCAGGAGCTGTCCGAAGGGATAGGCGCGAACCAAAGAGGCTGATGACAGAGTCATCAGCCTCTTTCGGTCTTGGTGAACCTCCACGCGCCGGTCAGGTAGCGGGCGAGGCCAGCCTTACTCGACTTGCACTCGGTGGAAGGATAGGCGAGATATGCACAACCAAGAGCGAGCGAATCCTCAATCATCTTCGAAGATCGTGCTTCTGGGTACGGGTAACCCCAATGCAGACCCAACCCGGTCAGGTCCCTCGTTGGCCATCGTCGTCAACCAGACGAGCTACGTCGTGGACGCCGGGCCGGGCGTGGTCCGGAGGGCAGCCGCCGCATACCAGCGAGGTGTCGCGGGCCTCGATGCGCCTAGCCTTCGCCACTTGTTCATCACGCACCTCCACTCGGACCACACGGTGGGCTACCCCGACTTCATCTTCACCCCGTGGGTCCTGGGCCGGGGCGAGCCGCTTCAGGTCTACGGGCCGCCCGGCATGCGAGCGATGACGGACCATTTGCTGGCCGCGTATCGGGAGGATGTCCGAGAGCGGTTGGAGGGTCTGGAGCCTGCGAGCAGCACAGGATACCTCGTGCAGGCAACCGAGATCGAGCCGGGCATCGTCTACGCCGACGAAAACGTCTCCGTGGAGGCCTTTCGCGTGGACCACGGCTCGTGGCCAGCGTATGGCTACAAGTTTCACACACCGGATCGAATCATCGCCATCTCGGGCGACACGGCGCCGTGCGACGCCTGCCTGGAAGCGTATCGAGGCTGCGACGTGCTCATTCACGAGGTCTACTCTGCAACGGGTTTGGCTTGGCATTCGCCGGCCTGGCAGAACTACCACTCCGCAGTTCATACCTCCTCTCACCAGCTGGCCAAGATCGCCTCGCTGGTCAGGCCCCGGCTGCTCATCCTGACCCATCAGCTCTT
Source organism: Anaerolineae bacterium (assembly GCA_050049955.1). Lineage (GTDB taxonomy): Bacteria > Chloroflexota > Anaerolineae > B4-G1 > B4-G1 > SKLM01. The sequence continues at coordinate 3,743 of JASFVG010000366.1, forward strand.
CCACGGTGTCTCGGAGCAGGAGCTGCTCGGCGAGTTCACGGAGAGGTATGACGGTTGCGTCGTCTCCGGTAAGGACCTGGAGGTCTACTGAGTAACTCGCAACGAGCGCGCCGACAGAGTGTTCTAGCGTCCAGGAGAACCTGGTCTGCTGGGCGGGCTGAGTCTGACCCCGGCCAGCGAGCGCATGGCCTTGAGGTGAGTCGGCGGAAAGCGGGTCCTGTCCTGACTCGCTTCTCGGCCAAAGGAATTGGGACGCAATGCCTGACCCGGCAGTGGAATGCGCCGGGCGGACTAGCGAGATCGCTGAGGCGTGAGGAGGGATCTATGGACAGCAACACCGGGCCGGTAGCCATTATGACCGATAGTACGTGTGATCTCCCAGCGGAGCTGCTGGAGGAATATGGGATAACGGCCGTGCCCCTCTACATTCTGTGGGGCGACGAGCAGCTGGTGGACGGTAGGGATATCGACGCGGACACGTTCTACGCCCGGCTTCCCGATGACCCTCATCACCCTACGACCTCACAACCGACGCCGGCGGACTTCGTCAAAGCGCTTGCGGACGTGGAGGAAGAGGATGTGGTCATCATCACGTTGAGCAAGGCGCTCAGCGGGACGTATGAGTCGGCCGTCAAGGCAGCGGAGGAGGTCGATCATCGACTCCACGTGATGGACTCGCGGTCACTGAGCCTGGGGTTGGGATGGCAGGTGCTCGCGGCGGCCCGGGCCAGAGAGAAGGGCGCTGGGGTCGACGGGATCCTCGCGGCTGCCAAGCGCGTGCGGGACACTTCAATCCTCCTTCTGACGCTTGAGACGTTGGAGTACCTGCACCGTGGTGGGCGAATCGGCGCGGTATCGAAGCTCCTCGGATCAGCGATCCAGTTGAAGCCAGTGCTGGAGATAGACCACGCCACAGGCGTTCTCGAGCCCGTGGCGAAGATACGCACCCGGAAGCGTGCGGTCCGTCGCGTGGTTGAGGAGGCCTTTGAACGCGTCGATCCCTGCAAGCCGGTGCGTGTCGCGATCATCCACGGCGCTGCCCCTGATGATGCCGAAAGGCTCCGTCGCGAAGTTGAGGCGATCTGCCAACCCCTAGAGATCATCATCGGTCAGATCACGCCGGTGCTAGGGGTGCACGGCGGGCCAGGTGCCCTGGGGCTCCTGGCGTTCAACGAGTAGACCGCGATCGCGCGCCCACCCTCGCCATGGGGGACAGCACACGATACGTCCATACCAGCATTGTGAGTCGAGACTGGAGAAGGCTCGCGCAGTTCTACGAGCGGGTACTCTGCTGCACCCCCTTGGCTCCGGAGAGGGATCTATCCGGAACATCGTTAGAAGCGGGCACGGGCGTTCCTAGAGCACGGATT
>JASFVG010000367.1:0-5097 GCA_050049955.1 Anaerolineae bacterium
AATCTGTGGTTGGGTACGCGCGGGCGCGGGTTGTCTGAGCTCGATCCGGCGACAGTGGCGTTCACCTATCATCTGCACGTAGGGGAACTGACCACAGGACTCCCGGAACAGCACCGGCTGAGCAACAACTTTGTCTCTGACGTCGTGGAGGATGGAACGGGGAATCTATGGATCGGGACACAGGAAGGGCTGAACGTCTATGACCGCGAGACCGGTCATTGGAGTGTCCTCCGGCACGATCCCGGCGATCCCCACAGCCTGAGTCACAACCAGATCACGTCTCTGCATGAGGACCGATTCGGGACGCTCTGGGTGGGCACACTTGGCGGCGGGCTCAACCGATACGACAGCGATATTGAGGCCTTCACCCACTACCGCGAGCAGGGCGGGTTGGTCAACGACACGGTGACTGACATCCTCGAAGACGACCGGGGCACACTCTGGATCGCCACCGCGAATGGGCTCTCGCGGTTTGATCCTGACAACGAAACCTTCAGGAGCTATGGTTCTGACGATGGTTTGCCTATCAATGAATTCGGTGCAGCTTCGAAGGGCGACAGCGGCGAGTTGTTCTTCGGGGGCGCCAACGGGTTTGTGTCTTTCTACCCGGATCAGATGCAGGACAATCCCTACGTGCCGCCGGTGGTCTTGACCTCACTCCAACAGAACGGCGTGGACGTGAGGGTGGGTCGGGCCCCGGAGGATCTACGAGCAGTGACCTTCCGCTGGCCGGACAACTCGTTCGAGTTTGGATACGCGGCCCTCAACTACACACAGCCGGAACTGAACCAGCACGCCTACATGCTGGAGGGATATGACAGGGACTGGAGATACTTCGGCGCCTGGCGCTTTGGCAGATACACTAGCCTACCTGGTGGCACCTACACCCTGAGGCTGAAAGGCTCGAACAACGACGGCGTGTGGAACGAAGAGGGCGTTTCCATCTCGGTCACAGTCGTGCGGCCGGTCTGGGGCCACTGGTGGGTCTGGGGAATTGTGGCCTTGATACTGACTGGTGGCGCCTTTGGTGGCTACCGTCTGCGGGTCCGGGGCCTGCAGGCGCGCGGCCGCGAGCTCGAGCGCCGGGTCGAGCAGGAGATGGAGCGCCGCAGAGAAGTTGAGCAAGCTCTGGTGGAGAGCGAAACGGAAAGGGCGGTCGCGGCTGAGCGTAGTCGCCTGGCCCGGGAACTGCACGACGCAGTGACCCAGACGCTCTTTTCTGCCAGCCTGATCGCTGAAGCATTGCCCACCCTTTGGGAGCGTAGTCCTGAGATGGGGCGGGAGCGCTTGGCGATGCTTCGACACATGAGCCGCGGTGCACTGGCCGAGATGCGGACCCTACTGCTGGAACTGCGGCCGACGGCCGTAGTCGAGACCGGCCTGGAAGACTTGCTGCGTCAGCTGGGCGAGGCCGTCACCGGCCGCGAGGGCGTGCCGGTCACCGTGGAAGTGGAAGGGGCGTGCGACTTGCCAGCCGACCTTCATGTGGCCCTGTATCGCATTGCCCAAGAAGCATTGAACAACGTAGTCAAGCACGCCAAGGCCAGCCAGGTCGCGGTTGGTCTTCGGTGCACGCCTCGCGTCCCAGGGCCGGGGATGAGGGTCGAGCTCGATATCCGCGACGATGGGCAAGGCTTTGACCCGTGTGATGTACAGTCGGAGGGCATGGGGTTGGGCATCATGCGCGAGCGCGCCGAGGCTGCTGGCGCTCAACTGGGGATCGTTAGCCAGATCGGCCAGGGCACCCAACTGACGGTGGTCTGGCCGGAGGACGAAGGACAGCAGAACAGCGGCTCGTCCTTCGTCTGCTGAACGGAAGGGGAGGATGCCAATGGGCGACGAAGGATCGATTCGCGTCATGATCGTGGATGATCACGGCATGGTGCGCACGGGATTGGCGACGTTCTTGGAAATCAGCGACGACCTGGATCTCGTCGGTGAGGCCAGGAACGGCCAGGAAGCCGTCGCACTGTGTGAGCGACTCCAACCAGACGTGATCTTGATGGATCTGGTGATGCCCGATTTGGACGGGGTGACGGCTACCCGGATCATCCGAGAACGCTGGCCCCATGTGCAGGTCATCGCCCTGACCAGCTTTCAGGAGGAGGAACTGGTGCAGGATGCTCTTGAGGCTGGGGCGCTCAGCTACCTGCTCAAGAACGTCTCCATGGATGAGCTGACCAAGGCAGTTCGCGCAGCCCACGCCGGTCGTGCCACCTTGGCCCAGGAGGCGCTTCAGGCACTCGTGCGGGCAAAGAGGCAGGGACCTCCGCCTGGCCACGATCTGACCCCTCGCGAGCGCGAGGTGTTGGTTCTCATCGTCGAGGGGCTGAACAACCCAGAGATCTCCGAGCGGCTGTTCATCAGCCTTGGAACGACCAGATCTCATGTCAGCAATATCCTGTCCAAATTGGGTGTCTCCAACCGTGGGGAGGCGATAGCGGTTGCCCTTCGGCACAACCTGGTTGCCTAACCGATAGAGAAACCAGATACGTATCCGATCCCAAGATCCCCTAGATGCCTGATGCATCTGGGGGCTTTTTCATGTACACTGGACCTGCTGAGGAGTTCTGTCTCAGAGCTGATGAGACAACCTGATCTACTAACCGATAGTAAGGAGAGTGATGAAGAAGACCATCTGCCTGATCGCCGCATTGCTGATCGTATCTAGCCTCCTGGCTGCTTGTGGCGGTGATGGCACCAGAGACAAACCCGGAGCCTACGCGGGTGCCAACGCCGGTGCCGACGCGGGTGCCAACGCTGGTGTCAGCGCCGGTATCAACGCCGGGGCCAACTCGGGTCGCAATGCCGGTGCCAACGCGGGGGCCAACGCGGGTATCAACGCCGGTGCCAATGCGGGTCGCAATGCTGGTGCCGATGCGGGTCGCAGTGCCGGTACCAACGCCGGTATCAACGCTGGTGCGAACGCTGGTACGAACGCCGGCATCAATGCCGGTGCCAATGCGGGTCGCAATGCCGGTGGCAACGCCGGTATCAACGCTGGTGCCAACGCCGGAGTTCATACGTGGAAATAGCGATTCTCTCAGACCGTGATAGGTACCCAGACCGGCTGCCTGGCGCGCCGCCTGTCTTCGGAGGGCGAGGTGGTTGTCGGTTCTTCTCCAGAAAGGGGTAGTCTGATGCGCATCTTCCTCGCCGAGCATGAATCCAACGTACGATATGGGCTGCGTGTGCTGCTGGAGGAACGGTCAGAATGGGAGGTGGTGGGAGAGGCCGCTGATGCCGACGGTGTCTTGGCACGCATCGAGGGGGCTTGCCCCGACCTGCTGCTGCTGAGCTGGGAGTTGCCGGGGCTTGCGGGAGCTGATCTGCTGCCAGCCCTAAGGAGTGTCTGTGATGAGATGAACGTGATCGTGCTCAGTGGCCGACCCGAGGAGCGTCAGGTCATCTTGGACGCAGGAGTCAGCGCCTTCATCAGCAAGGCGGAATCGCCTGAACGGCTGGTGGCGGCTATCGTTTCCGTCGGGCACCGCCATCCGAGAGGAGACTAGACCGTGACCACTGAGAATAGGAGGCTGCGCCTGTCCCGGGAAGACCCGGTGGTCGCCGGAGTGTGCGATGGTCTGGGAAAGCATCAGAGCATTGATCCCCGTTTGTCGCACCGGATGTATCCATTGACCGCCGAAGTAGCAGCGCCCGTTTGCCTATTGAGGCGGGTATGTCTCGACGAAGCGCCTGCCGGCTAGTATCGAGGTCTGCGCTCAAGATGCGCTCAGAACACAGCCGTCAGAGAGTTAACCAAGCCCGGTCTGCCAATCCCCGGCGGGTTCAGGCCCCAGTCGTACGAGGAGGTACAAGAAGTGAATAGTGCATTCAGAAGGTTCGCATCACAACAGAAGGGAGGGTTTGGAATGTTTAAGTGCAAGGTGCTCGGCCTGTTTGTCCTGGTGGTTCTGCTGGTGGGCTGCACGCCACCGACAGGTTCCATCAGAGGCTCAGGCGAGTTGGTGACCCAGGAGGAGCACATCAGCGGCTTCGACAGGCTGGTCGTTGGCAACGCTTTCAAGGTAGACATCCGCCAGGGTGAGACCTTCAGCGTGGTTGTACGCGTTGATGACAACTTGCTGGGCAAGCTGGCGGTGGAGAAGAGAGGCAGCACACTGCACATCGGCCTGAAGCCAGGTCTCGGACTCAGTCTCCAAGATGTCACTCAGGAGGCTGAGGTGACAATGCCCGAGCTCGCTGGGCTGGAGCTCAGCGGCGCGCCCCGCGCCACTGTCAGCGGCTTCAAGTCCACTAAGTGCCTCGACGTAGATGTGTCTGGCGCCAGCCAGCTGCTGGGGGAAATTGGGGCTGGCGATGCGCGGTTTGACGTCTCGGGCTCCAGCGGGGTGACCCTGCGCGGTTCGGCCGGAAACGTGATCGTCTACGCTCGGGGTGCCAGCACCGTCGATCTAGCCGATCTTCCTGTGGCTGATGCCAGCGTCAAGGCAGTTGGCGCCAGCAACGTGACCGTGAACCCTAGCGGCATACTGGATGCGAACGCCAGTGGTGCATCACACGTCTACTTCGTCGGGAATCCCAGGTTGGGGTCGTGGGAGGCGTCGACTGCATCGTCCATCAAGCGCAAGTAGCACCGTCACTGCACCGCTACCGCGATCCATCGTAGTTGGGCTTGTTGCAGGCCACGATGGGTCGCGGCAGCGCCGGCCGACCCCTGAGGGGATGGCCTGGGCGATTCGTGCTCGGGCGGACGCCGGCGCCCGCAGCAAACCGCTGCGGGAACATCCTCCGCCGTGATGAACCTGGTGTAGGGACCGTTGAGTCAGTTCCTTGGCCATCAAGGGTCGCTGGAGGCGAGCCGATCCGCGACCACAGATCGGCCCTTCGACCATCGTCCCATCCCATCCGATCCCACCTCTCCTAAACTGTCTGCGTAGATCAGCTACGCAAGACGCTGAGTAGGACCGCCGCCGAGGCGGTCCTTTCTGCGCGTGGGGAATCCACGCCCGTTGGATGACAGCCGGGTGTGTTGTTGGTGCACTGAGGGCGAATTGAGCCAACGCGGGTTGGCGACTTCATCAACCACCCACCGAGTGAGGGACGATACAGCGCGAAGGACGGTCGCGCTGACCG
>JASFVG010000368.1:0-5055 GCA_050049955.1 Anaerolineae bacterium
GGCCCCGTTTACCGGCCTGATCGCAGGCGCGGCTGCGATCAGGATGGGTACGCTGCTAGACTCGAGTGGGGCTCGTCTGGCAGCCGGGGCGATGCGCCCTCTGGCCGCGCTCTGGCTGTGGCCCCTAGTTCTTTTCGTGGCATGGTTCCCAGGGGGCTGGATCTTTGGGCACCTCTTCCCCTCTGTGCTTCTGCGGCTGGGGCTACCCCTCTTCATTGTGTTTGACCAGGGGCTTCCTCTAGTGGTCGTTGTCAGCGCATTTGCCAAGGATGATGTGCTAGGCGACCCCGCTGCTTCCCAGGGATAGGTTGGGATCCTCGATGACCATCGACATCCACTACTTCTCTGGAACCGGCAATACTTTGGCGATGGCGCGGGCAGTAGCGGAGCAGACGGGGGCTTTGCTGACGTCTATTCCATCACTGATGGGCCGCGAAACGATCTCCAGCAGCGCGGAGGCGATTGGTCTCTTCTTCCCTGTGTACCACAAGGGCATTCCGTGGATCCTGAAGCGGTTCGTCGAGAAGATGGAGGGTCTCGAGGGGAAGTACGTGTTCGCAACCTACACGTACGGCGACACCCCGGCATTTGCCGCCAGAGACCTTGGTCGCTGCATTGAGGAGCGAAGTGGACGCCTCGCAGCCGGGTTTGGCGTCCAGATGCCTTACAACCACATCACGCCCTCACCTGTGTGGAGAGGGTTCTTCCAGTCGTTCGTCCTGAGGGAAATCCCTCCAGACGAGCAGCAAGCGCTGTTTGATCGCGCGAAAGACAGCGTTGTGAGCATCGCCGAGAGTATCGCTGCCCGGGAGGCAGGTAACTTCGAGACCAGTGCAGACGTCGCCACACGGCTTGCGGACCGGATCGGACTCCCGGAGACCCTAGGAAAGTGGGCCTGGCTGCGTATCGGTGGGGTCCGCGAACCGACGGAGATGTTATTCCTCGAGAGCCGTCAGCTGATGGATCGCGCCTTCAGAGTCGATGAGAGGTGCACCGGGTGCGGCATCTGCGCCCGGATCTGTCCGGTGGGCAACATCGAGATGGTCGAGGACGCAGGGCAGGGCCGCGAGGTGCCCGCATGTAGCAGCGTTGCGAACAGTGCTTCGCCTACCTTCAGTGGTGTCCCAAGGAAGCCGTGCAGTTTGGCGGCAGCACCTCAGGCGGAAAGAGGTATCATCATCCTGACGTGACCCTCGCGGACATGGTGCGCGCCGCGGGTAAGGACTGAGGGAGGACTAGGGGACGCGGCCTGGCCAGTCTGTTGCTCCAGGTACGGCCCAGAGCTTGCTCCTGTCCCGCCGAAAGCTGGCGGAGTCGTCCCCCAGCACGGTACGTCCCGGTAGGCGAAGGCTGTTGCCGACGTCCCATAGAAAGCCCAGCTTGTCCTAGTGCTCGCTCGGACAACCGGCAAGGGTAGGGGTGCAGGCGCTGCACGGAACCCTAGCGCCTGTTGCGCTCCGCCAAGTCCCTGTATAATCCCCCGGTTGCCACAGAGTCCAGCACCTCCAAGCGGGTTGCCAGACGTAACTACGGTGACCGCCTAACGGGTAGCTGCACTTCCGTGGCCGCCGCCTGGTGGCCCGGGCGTGGCATTCGCTTGGGTCGGGCAAAGGCGCGGCCCATTTCGGCTCTTCGTGGGGACAGCTGGGTATGGCATCATCGGCTACACCGGAAGAACCAGGCGCGCTGCCAACCGCGCGCTGGGTTGGCTTCACTGCCGCGCTGGTCGCTACAGCGTTCATGGCCACGTCAGCGCCGTTTGTCAAGCTGATCCTGGTCGGTAACCACGTCTCGCCGATCAGCCTGGCGTTCTGGCGGGACGTCGCGAGCTTCGCCATCCTGCTGGCCGTCGTGGGAGTGCTCCGCCCTTCGTGGCTGGTCGTAGGAAGGACCGACGCGGTATGGATGGTGGGGCTGGGCGCCGCGTTCGGCGTCCTGCACATCGTCTGGAACCTAGCCGTACTTCTGAATGGGGCAGCCGTGGCCGCCGTTCAACAGGCGGCGATGCCCGCCATCGTGGCCGTGGCAGCCTGGGCAATCTGGCGCGAGCCTATCACAGCCCGGAAGATCGTGGCCATTGGACTTACCTTTGTCGGCACCGTCTTCGTCTCCGGATTGGATGTCCTGGGCCAGACACGCCTCAACGCTTCCGGTTTCGTGGTGGGCCTGTTGGTACCCGTCATCTACGCAGTGTGGAACCTGTTACTCAAGCGAGTCAGGCGCCGCTACAACCTCTTCACCACCCTGTTCTACGGGTTCGGCTTCGGAGCGCTGTTGCTCTTGCCGTTCCAGCCCTTCACCCGACAACCTCAGTCGCTCCCGACCCCTGTTCTGCTCTACTTCGCCGGGCTGGTTCTCATCCCGAGTATCGTGGGCTTCACTATCTACACCTATTCGGTGGGGCGTCTGCAGGCGAGCGTGGTTGCCATCCTGGCGATGGCCGAGATCCCCTTCATCGCCCTCTACGCCTATGCCTTCCTGGGTGAGCGCCTGACGGCTGGGCAACTCCTTGGGGCGATGCTTGTGGCGGCAGGGGTGCTCCTGCTCTCCTGGCGGCGCCGGAAGCAGGCCAAGCCCACGTCAGCGATCTTCTGAGGACGGAACGCGAGCACGGTCTCCAGGATGCCAGTGTCGGTTGATGGCACGTCCGAATGACGCGGTCTGGTGTGGGCGCAGTTCCTCGTCCCCCTATGGAATCTGGCGAGGGTGCCAGAAGAGGTGCCGCGCGGGGCACCCCAGAGGGGGGCCGTCCTTGAGGGCTAGGGTGAAAAGCGTGTGAGCTGGCTCAGGCCAGAGAGAAGGCTCGCGGGGGTGGTATTCCCTTCGTGCGATCGCAGGCCGGTTGGAAGTAGGGGCTACGTCTGCCTTGCCACTTGGCAGAACCGCCATCCGGTGGTTCGGTTGCACTCACCATTGCTCGCACCGCGCCGGGCGCCGCCGCCTCTCAGATGGTCTAGCCGCTTCTCCCCTCGGACTGGACGATGTGCTCTCGCACGATGGTCTCAGCCGCGAGCTCGTCGCCGCGCCTGAGCGCCTCGATTAGTCTGCCGAGTCGCTCGATGGTGGACCTGTCGCGCTTGATGGGGTTGGGAATCGGGGACCGGTCTGCAGGGCTCAGATCGCACAGGGATTCCAGTCTACGGGTCAGGTATGAGTTGTCGGCGGCTTCGTAGAGAAGACACTGGAAGGCTCTGTCGATATCCAGCAGGGCCCCGTCGTCTCCGCCGTGCCCGACGTCGAAGCTGTGTACTAGAGCCTCCATCCGCTCGATCTGTGTCTCCGTGATGCGACGAGCGGCCAGCCGTGCGCAGAATCCCGCCAAGAAGATGCGCAGTTCCAGAATCTGCTGCTGGTTAGTGTTTCCGATCTCACTCATCGGCGTCCCCTGACGGCGAATCGTGGCCGGCGCGCCGATTCGGCGTCGCCCCCTGGCGATCGCAGTTCCCCCGGTGTCAGCCTGGGCGAAGATCCCTAGCCCGCCTCCTTCTCGACGTAGGCCTTCAATTGACGTGCCGTCATGTTGTCCAAAGGAGGCGTCTGGTGCGTCGCGACCAGCTGCTCCCAGCGTTCCCGGGCCCGCGTCACAATGTCGGGCTGCCCGGCGTCTATCCACTCGTCCAGACCGATTCGGTCGCTCACCTCGGGCTCCCAGAACTCCGTCCGGCAGCGCTCGAAGGTATGGTCCTCCATCAGGAAGTGGCCCCCTGGCCCGACGTTTGCGATCACATCGTAGGCCAGGGTATCGTCATCGACGACCAGAGGCTTGTGAAACCGCCGCACGCGGCCGCAGATCTCGTCGTCGAGCACGAATTTCTCGCGGGAGAAGGCGAGGTACGAACTCAGGATGCCGGCGGAGTGCAGCACGAAGTGCGCTCCGGCGTTCACGACGGTCAGCAAACCCATCATCGACTCGAGCCCTGCCTGTGCGTTGGGGTAGTTGGCATCCGTCAGCGCGCCGCTGCCCCTCGACGGAAGGCCATAGAAACGCACCAGCTGCATATGGGCGGCACCAACCTGCGCCAGTTCCGGGCTGCCAATGGCTAGCGAGCCGGTCCGCATGTCGATGTTCGTGGAAGTGGTGCCGTAGATCACGGGCGTGCCGGGCCTTGCCAGCTGCGAGAGCACGATGCCGGCCAGCATCTCGGCGTTCTGCATGGCCAGCAGACCGGCCAGCGTGATCGGCGCCGTCGACCCAGCCATGGCCAGATTGGCTACCAGGAGGCCTTGACCCGCGCGCGCGTACTCCACGATGGCACTCGACATGTCCGGGCTATAGGCGAGGGGCGTGAGACTACTGATCACCCCAATCGTCACGGCCCGGTCGGCCAGGGAGTCGCCGAAGAGGATTCGCGTCAATTCGAGGGTGTGACGGACGGCCAGTTCGCTGTCCACGCTCCCGATGTAAGGCTTGTCGGAGTAGATCATGTGGGCGTAGACCATGTGAAGGGGGGCCGTCTCCGCTGGAACGTCTCCGGGCTCGGCTAACAGATGGCCGCTCACATCCTGGTTGGGCAAGGCGTCCGCGAGCTTCACCAAGGTCTGGTAGTCATTCACCGTCGGCGTGAGCTTGTAGCCTTCCGCATCGATCACGAACGGCGCCCCATATCCCGGTGCGAACACCGGCTGCCCTTCGCCGACCGTGACACTCCGTTCGGGACTGCGGGCGTGCAGGATGAACTGGCGGGGAGCCGATTCGATCGCATTCCAGAGCTGGTTCTCCGTGATGAAGACGCGCGAGCCGTCGGTCTTCACGCCGTGTCGCTTGAACACGGAGAGCGCCTTTTCGGACGGGAAGTCCACCCCCACGTCGGTGAGCACTCGCATGCTGGTCTGATGGATTCTTTGGATGTCATCCTGCGAGAGGATCTCTTGGTACACTTGAATCCTCCTAGAAAAAGCCTTCTGCGGCTCGATTCACATATAGCCCTGAAAGCGCGTCCGGACGACGGCTGAGAAGACGTAGTTGATCATTGTGGAGTAGTCGAATACGGGCAGTCCGGTCGCCTCCTGGACCGCGGCGGCGTACGGCGGCAGGTCGGTGCATTCGATGAGTAG
>JASFVG010000369.1:0-5027 GCA_050049955.1 Anaerolineae bacterium
TGGCGATCGGGCCGGGCTTGGGGTCGAGAGCTACGTTGCAGTGAAGAAGCTACTGGTCCGGCAGAGCGGAGACCCTGGGAGCGATCTGCAGAGCATCGCCGACGGGCTGGAGGACGGTCAACGGGCGCTGGTCACGTGTCACGGGCAGTGGGACGGACAGCTCTATAGCCACTTCCTTGTCGTCGTCCTCTCATCTGCTGACGGGGCGCCATAGGGCGCGGGCAGTCGGTGCAACGGACGGTCGAATCAGAGGGCCCGGCACCCCGGTCTTGAATTCACCGGGGCGCCGGGGACCCGACAAACCGGTCAGGATGCGGCAGCCGCAGTCTGCTCGCGCCAGCGGACGTTTGCCTGGTGGTAGGTGAGGGCAAGTAGGTCGGCATCTACCGGCCGCAAGATCCGGAGGATCGCGCCGCGGCGGAACGCGCCTCTTGGACATATCTTCACCAACGTCTGATCACCGTCATCCGCTAAGGTCCAGCTGCGACTCCAGAAGTCCCCAGCCCGCAGCCTGAAGTCATGTCCGCCGAATCGGATCGCGTTGTTGCGCCGTAGGATGCCCAGGGGACGGGCTTCGCCGACCGCAAGGTCATCTTTCCGCAGTTCATAGACACCGCGCCACCAGTTCGTCCGCTGTATCACCAGTTCACGCCCTTCTACTGTTCGAACGACCGCCTTCTTCCCCAGGCCAGTCATCGTCATCTCGGCCAGGATGCCCGCGGCTGTCTGCATGACGTGGTGAGTTGTGAAGAACCCCGAGACGGTGACCTCAACAAGGTCAGCCAGCCATGTCTCTTGGCTCATCGACCCAATCCTCGAGCTTCTCCGTGGACGGATTCATCCGCTGCGCCATTCCTGACATCGCGGTCATTCCCATCAGCCCGCCCAGGTTCATCGTGTCGACGGCACTCGAGGGCACGATCACCATGGCGCCTTTCTCCTTCAGACCTTCGAACAGCATGTTCATAGCTCGCAGATGAAGGGCTGTGGGGTTCTCTCGATACGCCTCCGAGGCCTTGGCGAATGAGTCTGCGATCTGCTCCTCGCTCTCGCCGAGGATCACCCGCGCCTGCCGCTCCCGCTCCGCCTGCGCCTGGCGGCTCATCGCATCCTCCAGGCCACCCGGGATGACAATGTCGCGGATCTCCACGGACTGGACTGTGACCCCCCACGGCGTGGTACGATCGTCGATAATGTGCTGGAGCTCGGCATCCATCTTGGCCCGACCCACGAGGATATCGGCCAAGTCCATCTGCCCGATGATCTCACGAAGCGCCGTCTGCGCGGCCCAGGCAATCGCGGCCCGGTAGTCTTCTACCTCCAGTGCCGCTTTCTCTGCATCCCAAACCACCCAGAATAGGACGGCGTCGACGTCTACGGGCACGGTGTCCTTGGTCAGCGTGCGCTCTGCGGTGAAGGACGTCACCATCACCCGCTGGTCGATCCACGCCGGGGTCGTGTCCACGATAGGGATGATCCAGAACGGCCCTGGGCCCTTAAGCCCCACGAAACGACCCAGGCGCAGGACAATGGCCTTCTCCCACTGCTCCGCGACCTTGAATGCCAGAAGCACGTAGATGCCGACACAGTTGAGCACCAGCACCTCTACGACGATCCATCCCCAGTGGGCGTCACTAAAGCCCAGCACGACGGCGATTGCGGAAGAGATAGCCAGAAGGAGTAGGAATACGAAGATGGCTACCCCGTTCACTTGGCTTTCCTGCTTGCCGTAGCTCACACTCATGCTCTGTATCGCTGGTCTTACCACCATGCCTCCACCTCCCATCAGAACCCTCTAGTGTCAGCGCTTGACCCTATCTCACCCTGTCGACCGATCACGCCTTGTCCCCCAAATTGCTTCCTTACCACTCCTCTAGCTCTTCCCTGAAGGCTTCTGCGATTTCTCCGGGCTGATATCCCAGCCGGTGCGCTTCGTCTAGCGCCGAGCGTACGACGGCGTGTAGCTTCCTGCGCCGCTTGCGCGCCACCTGTGCCTCATCGGGCACCCCGGCGACGAACGTCCCCCGGCCTCGTTGCGTCGAGATGACACCGTCGCGATCCAAATCAAGATAGGCCCGCGCGATGGTGTTGTAGTTGACACGGAGCTCGGCAGCCAGCTCGCGGATGGTCGGCAGCTGCTCCCCCGGGCGCAGCTGTCCTGCCGCAATCAGAGCTCGCACTTGATCCTCAACCTGAACGTAGATGGGGACTTTGCTCTCCGAATCGATATCTAATCTCATAGTGATATAGTGTACTATAGCGTTAGTTCAATAGCATTATAACATATTGGCCGCCATCTGTCAAGGGGTCTCGCGACGTCAGCAGGTCCAGCTCAGTCAGACAGCGCTCGGGACCTCGCCGGCCAGTGCCCTAGACGGGACGATCTGTGGTGATGTCAACCCTGATCGGGCTCGGGCTGGGCGGGACTCGCTTCAGGAGGGTGCTGTCCACGCAGGGGTTGCCTCAGGCTAGCTCGATGTCCTCTGTTTCCGAGATGATGTCCAGCTGCTGGAGCACCTCCTGTGACCGGGGCCAGGCGCGCCGCTGAAGGTGATACACCCCACCGAGCACCACCACCGGCAGTGCCACCGCCGTGCCGAGGAGCCACGGCGGAATGAGCCCCGGCTGCGCCGAGAAGCGGTCCAGGTTGAACACGATCAGCATCGCGGCCGACCAAACGGTCAGGAAGTTGGGAATGGCATCCCCTGAGCGCAACAGACCCAAGCCCCTGGTTCGAGCCCGGGTGAAGGGGTACAGGAGGTTGCTGCCCATGAAGCCCAGCTGATCCTCCAGAATGTGGCCCAGCAAGCCGAGGCCCACGACCACGCCAGCCCACAGCGATGTGCTTGTGCTCCTTCCATCAACCAGGAGCTGATGCAGTGCCCATAGGCCAGAAGTCCCCAGTGCGAGAGCCGCCGCAAGCGTGACGCTGTGGGACCAGCGCCGGTGCCAAGGGAGGAATCGCACCTGGAGTGCGTCTGCCTGCCGCTCAAACCTGAAGGATGGACCGCTGAAGATGTCGATGTCCGTCTCGCCGGGATAGGTCTGCGCCATAGGAGGGCCAACCTTGATGCGTGCCTCTTCGCCGTCCTGTGGCTCGGAGCCAGGGAGCGGGACCTGCCCCGTGCTCACGACAGGGCCGACCCGTACCGCTACTTCACCTCGCTCTGAGTCGAACCGGATGGTGTACTGTCGCCACAGATCGCCGCCCAGGCGGATCGTGTGGAGCATCACGTCCTGCGACTCACCGCTTTCGTAGGCCCGGCGCATTGCCGCTGCCACCTGCTCGGCGATTCCCCACGGGTCCGGGTCTGGACCCGGATCGATCTCAAGAGTGTGCTGCTCGAAGTAGCGGAGGAACTTGAAGTCGATGGTGTCAGGTAGGATGCCGGCAATCCCGCCTATTACGGGAAGGAGTGAACCCTCACTTGCGCGACCCACCACCTGCGGGAAGAGGGTCGCGAGGGCGATGCCCGTGACAAAGTGAGCGATGCCTTTCAAGGCTCTCTCCGGTCAAGGAATGCGCGAGCGGCCGCCGCCTGCTCAACCATCATGTGCTGCCATCCAAGGCTCACCGGAGCAGTCCCAGCCAACCTGCCACCGTGCCAGCGACTCCCGACATATTGAGTGCGATGGGCAGCAGTAGCACGCCCATGCAGTTCGTCCTCCGAGAGCCCCACATCACCGGAATCAGGCCGATGCCCGTGGCGGCGGCGCAGATGAGCAGCCCTCCCCAGCTGGTCACGCCGACCACGATGACGAGCAGCAGGACGAGCGTGGCAGCGCTGATCAAGCGGTAGGGCACCGCTACGACGAGCCGGAGCGCTATCCGAGAGATCAGAAGCAGCACGAAGAACGAGAGCACGCCGCTGAACACCACGGCCGCCGCCGCCGTGTAGTAGGTCGTGCGCGGCGTGCCTAGGTGCACGAAGTCACCTGCGCCCCACACGCTGCCGATCATCCACGCCATGCCCCCTCGCGTGAGATGGAGCTGTGGCACGAAGAAAAGGAGGAATCCGCCGACGTAGTAAACTACCTTTGACGCTCCCTGCGATATGATGAACAGCCGATCGTCGCGCTGAGCAGTGGCGTGCCCCGCGATGAAGCCGCCGATCCCTCCGGTTACGACCGGGAAGAAGGCGGCGAACAGCCCGCCGAGCGCGCCGGCGAGTGTCCCACGCACCACGAGTCCAGTCGAGGCGTCAACCGATGTGGTGACGTGCTGCTCCGGCAGCTCGACCTTTGAGAGCAGATTCTGTAGATTCCATGGAACGGCAAAGAGACCAACGAATGCCGGTAGCAGGCTCTGATATGCGACGCTCACCGGTACCAGGGTGCGGTAGAGAAGAATGAACCCCATGACCCCGGAGAGGAAGAACGTGACCAGGCCAGCCACTAGGCCCTTCCAGGCGTCCCACCAGCGCCTCCATCCGGCCGGCGCGCGATCGGACCCTTTGGGCCATTCGGAGAGAAGCATGTAGGCGATGACCGTCCACAGGATCCAGTGTAGGTGGGGCTGGAGGATGGCGCGAAGAGCTGGGAAGAGGCTTGGAGCGACCGGGGTCAACAACGCCAACGCCGCGATGCCGCCCATGCCGCCGATGCCGCTCAAGACGGCTGCCTCAAACCCGCGCCCTTGTCGCAGGTACTTCTGACCCGGCAGCACGATGAACACCGTGGAGTCGTCCGGTGCGGAGAGGAAGATGCTGGGAACTGCGTTGAGCATGGCATAGCCGGTGGTCATGCCCACGAACAACATAGCCAATTGTTCGGGCGGCAAGACGCTGCCTGGTCCGGCGGAGGCCAAGACCATGAACGCCGCGACGTTGCAGATGTGGAGCCCCGGCACCATACAGACCACGGCGGCGAGCGACACGCCGACCGCGGCGACTAGAAGCGACACAACCATCGACTGTGGCGTCTCCCGCTCGGCATTCTCTTTGCTAGGGCACGCTGACGACGGTCACGTCAGTGGGCAGCGCTGGCACGACCTCGAGGTTGCTGCGGTAGACCTGAGCGGTCCCGAC
>JASFVG010000370.1:0-5020 GCA_050049955.1 Anaerolineae bacterium
CGGAAGTCATCGCAGTCAACCCGGTGGAGCATTCATTGAAGCGTCTACTGCCTGGGCTGGACCTACTGGGAGCGACGGCGCTTCGCATCTGCCTCGCCGAGAACGGCCTGCACCTGGAGTACTGGGCCCCCGGAGGCGGAGGGTCGATCTTCGCGATCAGGCCGATGGCCTACTGTGCCGCCGTTGCCAGGCTTGGCGTGTCACATCAGGCTCAGAGAGAGAGGAACTGAACGAGGAGGAGAAAAAGATGGAACGCCTTAGGGACCTATTCTACAGCCGCATCCATCCCTTCCTGCTATCATCCGTTGCCGGCGCGTTGACCGTGGCGCAGATCGTGCTAGCCTTCTTCCTCAACCGGCATGGTTCCGAGGCGCTAGCCTGGGCCGGATGGATCTGCCTGTGGACCTCGGCCGTCTTCGGTGTGCTGCCCATCATCACGTTTCGGCGCAAGGGGGGTGTGGCCAAGGGCGAGAGCTACGTGAAGACCACAGTCCTGGTGGACAGCGGTCTCTACGCCCTTGTGCGCCACCCCCAGGGCGGCACCGCCTGGCTACTGATTAACCTTGGCGTTATGCTGGTCGCCCAGCATTGGTCCAGCGTGGCGCTGGGCCTGCCCTCCTTGGTGCTGGTCTACACCGACACCTTCAAAGCCGATCGGTACTGCATAGACAAGTTCGGCGAAGCCTATAGACACTACATCGAGAGAGTCCCAAGGGTGAATTTCGTCGTCGGCATAGGACGGCTGCTGCTGCAGCGCATGAGGCGAGAGACGAGATGACCATCGCGATTTCGGACTTTGTTCCCCCCGGAGCTGAGTCCGGCGTCGGTCTGGCGTTGCAGGACGATGGCGGACGGTATCTGTTCTTCATTGCGGGTACGCGGCATCATTGCCGCCCGGGTGAGCTGTTCTACGCTGGTATCGGCGGTCACCTGGAGCCAGGCGAGGATTGGATGGCCTGTGCCCAGCGGGAGGCGCTGGAGGAGGTCGGAACGGGCGTGGAGATTCTGTCAGCCCCCACCACCTGGCACGTTCCCCAAGACGGTGCGGTTCGCGAGGTTGAGGTCGTTGACCGGCCCCGGCCTCTAGCGCTCTACGAGATGATCCATCCGGCAGGTACGCCAAGGGAGGGCGAGCTGTACCGCATCGTGATATTCATCGCACGGTTGCGTGACGTTGTGCAGGATCTGCAGAGGGATGAGGTCATGGGCGTTATCGCGCTGACAGCAGAGCAGGTGATTCGCGGCCCTGAGCGCAAACCCACCCTTACCAAGTTGATAGCTGAGGGTGCTCGCATCGTGGCGGGTGGAGAGACGGTGGATCACCAGGTCCGTCTCTATCCCCTCGGCACTGCCGTGGCGCTGGCCCATGTGCTGCGCCACGCGGAGGCTGAGGGTGGTGCGCAGCACGGGGAAGGAAGGGATGAACGTGATTATGGTTGACAACCTGCACAAGCACTTCGGCGCGCCCCCCACGGCCCGGCAGAAGAGCCCGGGGAGACGTGGTCGCTCTGGCAGAGGGTCTGCACGGATCGTCAAGGCTATTGATGGGATCAGCTTTGAGATCCGGCGTGGGGAGATCTTCGGACTGCTGGGACCCAACGGCGCAGGAAAGACGACGACTATCAACGTGCTGTGCACGTACACGGAGCCGACGGCAGGGGCGGTCCTTGTCGACGGTCACAGCGTCGCTGTAGAGCCGGAGGCGGTTAAGCGAGCGATCGGCGTGGTGCCCCAGGACATCGCCCTCTACCCTGACCTGAACGCAGTGGAGAACCTGCGCTTCTTCGGGCGCCTGGTCGATGTCCCGAAGGGCAAGCTGGAGCGGCGCATTCGCGATCTGCTGGCGCTGGTTGGCTTGACCAAACACGCAGACAGAAGAGTGGAGCGCTACTCGGGAGGGATGAAGCGGCGGCTTAATCTGGCCGTGGGCTTGATGGGTCAGCCTTGCTTCCTGATGCTCGACGAGCCAACCGTGGGGGTGGACCCCCAATCGCGAAACGCCATCTTCGAAAGCATCCAGGCCCTCAACGAACAGGGGCTGACCGTCCTATACACGACTCACTACATGGAGGAGGCAGAGTTGCTCTGCGACAGGGTTGCGATCATGGACGAAGGGCGCATCATCGCCCTCGACACCCCGCAGAACCTGATCAACACCCTGGGCACGGGCATCATCCAGGTTGGGGTCAAGCATGACCTTGGCGAGCCGATCCTGGCTCGCATGCGCACGCAGCCTGCAATCCGTAGCGTGGTCCGTCGGGACCATACGCTGGTCTTTGAATCCAAAGACGCTCAGAGGGCGCTACTTCAGATCATCAGCCTCTTCAATGAGACGGGCAGCCGAATGACCTCTCTCGAGATCCTAGAGCCGAACCTGGAGAGCGTCTTCATCCAGTTGACCGGCAAGCAACTACGCGATGCGTAGGCCACATAAAGAGCGGAGCGTGCGATGAAGAAACTGCTTTACATCGCCCTGAATGAATGGCTGTTGCTGCTGAAGGACAAGATGGCCGCTGTCTGGATGATCGTCTTACCCCTGGCAATGACCACCATCATGGGCCTAGTCTTCGGCGGTTTCGGCGGAGAGAGCGAGACCATGGCGATTGACCTCCCGGTGGTGAACCACGATGCTGGTGAGATGGCTGCCGCTCTGCTTGGCATACTGTCGCAGACGGAGAATCTGCGCCTGGAGACGGAATACGACGACGAGACCGCTCGCCAACTGGTAGCCGACGGTAGCCGGGCAGGCGCCATGATCGTCCCTTCCGACTTCAGCGGCGCGATCCTGACTGGCAGACCTACCACCCTCGACTTGGTCGTCGTCCCTGGAGGACAGACAACGCCGCTGTTGGAGGGCATGGTGCGGGGTGTCGCCAGCGGCTTCTCTAACGTGCACACGACCGTTGAGGTCGCCATTAGCGAGCTGGAGCGGTTCGCGGCGCGCACCGAACGGTCGATGGGCTCGGACCAGCCCATCGGCTACGAGGCAATTGCCGGGCGGGCGGCAACCACTGCCTTGGAGGGGCTCGAAGATCCGGCCGTTCGCGCCCGTGTCATCTCCGTCGACGGCACTCGAGAGGAAGACTTCGACATCTTTGACCAGGTGGTACCGGGCTATGCAGTGATGTTCGCCATGTTCACCGTCCTTGGCGGAGCTGGGGCGATCCTCGAGGAGAAAGAGCGCGGTACATTCAGGCGGCTGCTGATCGTCCCCTTGCCCAAGGGCGCCCTCTTGGGCGGCAAGCTCATTGCACAGTTCCTCGTGGGCGCGGTACAGATTGCTCTCATGTTCGGCTTCGGCAGGCTGCTATTTGGCGTCCACCTCGGCAGTTCAATCCTAGGGCTGGCTCTTCTCACGCTGGCGACCTGCTGGGCCACCACGAGCCTGGGACTTCTGCTGGTGGCGATTATCAAGTCGCGCAAGCAGATCCATCCCATCACCACCCTCGTTATCCTGGGCTCCTCGGCCATCGGAGGCTCCTGGTTTCCACTGTTCATGATGCCGAGGGGAGTACAACAGCTGGCTCGCGTCACCCTTGTTGCATGGGCGATGGAGGGCTATAATCGGCTGATGATTCTCGGTGGGAGTCTGGCTGATGTGTGGCTGGATATCGGGGTGCTGATTCTCTACGGGGTGGCCTGCTTCGCTGTCGGGTTGAAGCTGTTTCGGTTCAAGGACACCTGAGGGCGGGGGTAAGGCGCGGCCGGCCGGGCTAGGCGGGGCGGCAGGGGCGAAATAGAAAAGTGATCGGAATCTGCGAGTCCGCGTGGCTGAAAGCGAGGCCCGAGAGGGTCTGGCCCTTCATCGTCGAGCCGGAGGAGCATATGCACTGGCTCACCGAGATGCACAGCGTTGAATGGCTGGATGATGGCCCAATCCGCGTCGGCAGGCGCTACCATGTGGACAGGGAAGTCCGGGGGCAAGTGCGCCGCTGCAGCTGTGAGGTCACTCGACTGGAGGAGAACCGTCTTGATGCCTTCACCTCAGAGGCACCGGGCTTCTCGCACGTCGAAGGGGTTTGGGAGCTCGTGCCCGAGGGCGACGGCTGTCGTCTCACCGTGCGAGAGAGCATCGAGACGCACGCCGGGGGGGCTGATCGAGAAGCTATTCGTACAACCGGGCGCGTCGCGAGCTATGAAGGGTTTTCAGGCACCCCTGAAGCGGTTGCTCGAGGACCTGGATGTGTGATGGGCCCCATCGTGCGGCTAGGGGGCGGGGGCCAACTTGCCGGCTGTTACCCTTTCGCCTATGATGCGGCTGATTCCAGAGGCTGACTCGCACGTACGGGTGGAGCATGGCGGAGCAAGAGGCAAGCGGGAATGGGCACGCTGTTGGGCGCATCTTGCTGGAGATCGTCCTGCCAGCCATCGGCTTCGGCCTCAGCATGGGTCTCGCCACGCGGGACTATCCCGTGTCGCTCGCGACGGGCCTCGCCATCAGCATCACCATTCTCGTTTTCTATCGGTTGGATCGGGTCTTGCTTCGTCCCCGGCTGGAGGGCGTGCCGCGGGATTGGCTGAAGATAGGGCTGGAGATGACCCTCTCCCTGCTTGAACACCTTCTGGGGGCGTCACTGGCGCTCTTTCTTTCAAGTCGCCTTTTTGGATTCCGCATCGTTCCATCTGCCGCCTGGTTGGCCTTGGTCGGCATGGTCATCGTGTTTCCCATCATTCACGGCACCGAGACCGCCCTCCGCTACTACCGGCGCCTGCAGGACAAAGAGCGAACTGAGGAGCAGCTGCGGACGCTCGCGGCGCAGGCCGAACTGAGAGCGCTCAAGGCTCAGATCGACCCGCACTTCTTGTTCAACACGCTGAACACTGTCGCCCAGCTCATACACGCCAATCCTGCACGTGCTGAGGCGACCATCGAGCGGCTGGGCGAGATGTTCCGCTACGTGCTTTCTGGCAGTCAGCGGGGCGTCGTGTGCCTGCGGGAGGAGCTGGCCTTCGTGGATGGCTACCTCGAGATCGAGCGTGCCCGCTTCGGCCCGCGGCTTCGCGTCGACCGTCAAATCGC
>JASFVG010000371.1:0-4989 GCA_050049955.1 Anaerolineae bacterium
GCAGGCGCGCTCGCCCTGGCGCAGGGCGACGATCAGTGGACGTCGACTGGAGGGCCTTGGTCTGCAAGCGGCGACGTGACTGTTCTAAGCGTCGATCCGGCAACGGCCGGCACAGCCTATGCTGTGGTGGAGGAGGCGGGGATCAACACCGTCTACCGTACGGTCGACCGTGGGGAGAACTGGACCCGTGTCTCGTCCTTCTTCTCGCAGACACCCAATGCGCTGGCGGTGAGGGGCGTATTGGGGTACGTGGGCCACAGCGACGTGGCGCCGGGGGAGGCAGCGATCCTACGCACGACTGATGCGGGCGCGACCTGGGCGCCGGTCTACACGGCGGTCACGGATACGACCGTTCACAGGATCGCGATCAATCCGCAGCTTACCACCAACGCCTATGCGGTGGCCAGGGTCGAGGGCAAGGGCGTGGTGCTCTCCACCACCAACGGCCTGTCCTGGACCCCTGTGTTCACCGTCGACGGCGACATCACGGAGTTGTCCATCAACCCAGCTGCCCCCACACAGGTATTTGTGGGGGCTCAAAACTCAAGCACTGCGTGGGCTGAGGTCTACAGATGCAATGACAGCGGCGATAGCTGGGAGCGCGTGTTCACCTCGACCGAAAGGCTGGAACCGTTCCTGCTGGTGCATCCCATCACCCCGACGACCGTGTTCGCCCTGACGCGTCCACCCGGCTGCTGCCCACCCTTCGCGGCACATCTGTGGCGCAGCGACGACGGCGGATCAGCCTGGAACCACGTGTCAACCGCTGGACTCCATAACCCGGTCTTCGCCGCACCAGACACGATCTACACCGTGATCTGGGACGTGGACTACACGAGCCATGCAAGCGCTGCGGACCCCACCTGGGTGCACGCCGGTGAAGACGTCCTCCCAGAGATCCCGGGAAGCGTCGCCGTCGATCATCGTGGCGGGCACTTGCTCTACGCTGGACTGAGCACAGCAGGCCCCTTCATCAGCAGCGATAACGGCGCGAGCTTCCAACTGGCCAACGAGGGTGTGCGCAGCCACCTGGTCCCAAACGCTATCGACATCGATCCGCAGGCCAACAGCACGGTCTACGCAGCCACCGACGCCGGCGGCTACAAGACGGTCGATGGGGGCGCCGACTGGACGCCGGTCTTCACGCTCTGCAAGACTACGGACCTGGCCGTGCAGCCTGGCAACTCGGACGTCGTTCTGCTGGCGGCGGACCAGACGCAGGACGGAAAGCCCGCCATCTACCGCAGCGCCAATGGTGGCGTCGAGTGGACTGCCGTCTACACCCCGGCAAGACCCTGGGGGTGGAACGGCGGGTACGCTCTCGCTTTCGACGCGCAGGCCGCCGAACGCGGGTACGCCGTCACCGGCTCCTCGTCCCCCGCGACGGCCACCAAGAACGAGGTTCTTCGCAGCGAAGATGGGGGTATGAGTTGGACGGTCGTCCTGACGAGTGCTGGCTGGCATCCGGGGCTATCTCTTGTCGAGGTCGCTCCGGACGGCACGGTCTACGTCGCGGGAAGGGATTGGTGGGACGGTTTAGGATCGCATGGGTTAGTCTATCGCAGCAGCGATCATGGCGATGGCTGGAGCAGGGTCTACGAGGGCGAGTTCATGATCATAGATTTGGCCGTGGACCCGCAGCGCGAGGCGACGGTCTACTTCATCGATGAAGCCAACCACCTGTTCAAGACGCGCGACCGGGGCGACAGCTGGACGAACATCTACACGGCTACCCACTCGCTGAAGGCGCTGGCCCACGACACGTCGGTTTCGGGCTATCTCTACCTCGGGACTGACGGTCCGGTGGTGCTCGGCAGCAGCGATGGGGGGAAAACGTGGTCCGAGTTGCCGGACTGGATGGGGGCCGTGGCGCCCCAGTTGTTCTCGCTGGCGGTGGACTACGACCCGGTTACTCGCACGCTCTACGCGGGCCTCAACGGTGTGTGGGCTCGCAGCTACGAGGCGCCCAAGAACAGGGTGTTTCTTCCTGTCGTCCTGAGGGGGTTCGGCTAGTCACGGCGGGGGGCGCAGCGGAACGACTTCGGGAGTTGGGGGGCTGCGTTGGCGGAGGTGGGGCTGGAGGCGCGGACGAGCAGGCGGTACGAGAGCGAGGAGCTGCGGGAGGTGGTGCGAGAGCTGGCGCGGGAGTTGGGGCACACGCCGAGCATTGCTGAGCTGCAGGCGCGGAAGGACTTGCCGTCGCCCCGCACGATCGAGGACCGGCATGGGCGGTGGAACGAGCGCTCAGGCTCAATCGGCACCTGCGGGCGCTGGAGAAAGCGCCTGAGTTACTGGTGACGGGGGAGGCGCTTGGGCTGGACGGTAAGCTAGAGAGGGACAATTGAACGAGATCACGG
This sequence comes from Anaerolineae bacterium, assembly GCA_050049955.1. Lineage (GTDB taxonomy): Bacteria > Chloroflexota > Anaerolineae > B4-G1 > B4-G1 > SKLM01. The sequence goes on from JASFVG010000371.1 coordinate 2,358, forward strand.
AACCGGTTCCGGAGTGCGGGAGCGCAGGGGGCAGGGAGCGCCTGTCGCGGGCGAACCGAGTACTCCGAGGCAGTCGCGTGGCCAGGATGATTCCGACCACGAAACCGCACCCGACCGCTGAAGGCCAGAGCAAGTCAGCCGGGCTCGCGTAGCACTGGGGTGACGGGGTCTGCTGCATGACAACCGGGCAGGCTGGGGGGAGTACAGCGGCGGCTCACACAGGCTATGCGAGGTACCCATTTCGAGGTCGCACGGGCTACGTCGTCACGCCCTGGGTCACAGGTGTTGGCCACGAGCTGGTGACCATTCGCCACAGCTCTTCCGTGCAGCCCTGGGTTGACAGCGACGTGCATCTCCACAGGGATTCCGAGGAGTACTACTTGTTGTTGGCTGGGGAGCTGCGATTACTGGTGGGGGGATCGGCGTTCAGTCTCAAGCCACGAGAGATTCTGATGGTCAAGCCCCGAGTTCCCCATGCTGTGCTGGGAGGCCACGGACCTATCGAGTACTTCGTGGTGCGGATGCCCGCGCTGGATGACAGAGTGACTGTGGGAAACGTTGTGCATGAGCTATCCGCTGTGTCAGATGAAGGCCGACGAGAGTTGCGACAAGGTTGGGGATGTCGGGTTCCGCTGGCGCAAGAGAGGTATCAGAACTGCTGGCTGTTTGGGAATGGACAGGCCCGTTTTCGCTCCGACCGAATGTGTCTGGCGTACTTGAACCTGCCTACGGATGAAAGCGCTGACGCGAGCTGGCAAAATTATCCTCATCGCTTGCACCTTCACAGGGAATCGTGGGAGTACTACACAGTTCTTGCGGGTAGTAAGACGCTTCAGGTCGAAGGCCAGAGTGTGGAGATCAGGGGAGAGATCCTGGAGATACCACCGGGCACCAAGCACGTCGCGCGGGCCATTCATACACCTTATGAGGGATTCACCTTCCGCGTCCCGCGGCTGGACGACAAGGTCGAGTTCTAGGGCTCGCGATGCCGGCCAACCAGTCGCAGCCCATCGAACCAGCGCCTCAGGCGGCGCATCTTCGGGCAAGCTCGAATCCGAACGTCCCTGTCCGGGTGCCCGTGGGATGACGCAGGTGGCCATCCTGGGACGGTGATTTCCCCTTGCGTACGCCCCAAACCGGACAGCTCAGCGGCCTGCTTCAAGACCGTGCGAGCCGTCGAAGGACCAGGGCATGACGACAACCAGCGGAGCCTTTGACTCCCACTTGGAGACCTGGAAGCGCGAACAGCAGACGCCGTGGCAGCGGGTCCGGCGGAAGGTCGAGACCTGCAACCTGCTTCGCCACATCGACCCACCGGGCCTGAAGATCCTGGATGCGGGCGGCGGCAACGGCTCTCCCGTCGTTCCGCTGGCGCAGGATGGGTGCCAGGTGGTGGTTGCTGACTGTTCGGAAGCCATGGTTGCCGATGGCCGGCAGTTGATGGCCGAGATCGGCCTGGACGAGATGGTCTCATTCGTGTTGACCTGGCTCGAAGATCTGTCGCGTGTCGTGCAAGGCCAGGAATTCGACGTCGTCCTGTGTCACAACGTGCTTGAATACGTTCAGAGCATCCCGCGCGTGCTCCGGTCAATCCTGCGCCCGCTCAAGTCGCAAGGCATGGTCTCGATCACGTGCAAGAACCGCTACTCGATCGCGTACCACCACGCGTTTCTGGGAGGTGATCTAAGAGCTGCCAGAGCAGCGCTCGGCGCGACCCAGACGAACACTATTTTCGAGTCCCCGGCGCGGGCATTTGCCGTTGACGACATCGTGAGACTGCTTGAGGGCCAGGGCTGTGTCATCCAGGCTGACTATGGCTTGAGGTGCATGATCGACTACTGGGGAGATGACGAGCGGAAGCGTGATCCCGGCACGCTGGCACAGCTGGAGGAAGTTGAGCAGGCGCTGTCGCCAGAGTATCCATACAAGCTGCTGGCGCGGCACTTTCAGGTGATTGCTCGGAAGGGGTGAGCGGGGCGACGGCGAACCGGCAAGCGAGCCGGATGCGAGGAACTGAATCGGGAGCAGAAGGCGGGAGCATGAGACGGTGGAGCCGGTCGTGATCCTGTCCTAAGCCGCCACCGCGATGGGCTTGTGGAGCGTGGCGTCACATGCGCGCCGTCCCCGGTGTGTTCGGGGCGAAGGTGCGTGACACTCCGAAGCTGGACTGGTGAAGTCTGCCTGATGGATGGGTCCCGTGGAGAGTACAGCCAAGCGGTGCCTGATTGTGCTTGCCCTCATACACGTGATCATACCAGCGACGCTGCTGGCCTGTGCACCCGCTCACGCCCCAACCCCCACTCCGATACCAGAAGATGTCATCTCAACGCTCGACCAGCATCTGGACAACTTGGGCAGAGAAGGGTCATTCAGTGGCTCGGTCCTGATCGCGCAAGGCGGCGACGTCTTGCTGAGCGCAGGGTATGGAATGGCGGACGTTGGAAACGACGTGTCGAATACACCCCAAACGCAGTTTCGCCTCGGCTCAGTCACCAAGCAATTCACCGCAATGGCCGTCCTGATCCTGCAGGATCGCGGTATGCTCGACACCGAGGGGCAGGTGTGCAGCTACATCCTCGATTGTCCGGATCATTGGAGGGCCATCACGATCCATCAGCTGCTCACGCATACA
>JASFVG010000372.1:0-4986 GCA_050049955.1 Anaerolineae bacterium
ACCAGAGTGTCTCCCAGGCCCCGTCGCCCTCTTTGAGCTGCAGGTAGAGCTCCAAGTTGCTGTCACCGCCCGAATTCGTGTCGCCGCCGTCCTGGACGATGAGGTCCTGAAGCTCGAGTTGTCTGGTTCCGGTACCCCGTCCGATGTCGAACCCTCGACCAGAGCTGCGTTCGGATGTGGCTACCTCGCCAACATAGCTGCCATCGACAAACAGGGTGAGCGTGTTCCCATCGAAGGTGACGACCACGTGGCTCCACTCCCCCGGCGTCAGCACGTCGTCGTCGGTGGTGTATCTGACCTCCCCGCCGCCGTAGTTGAGGACCATGCGAAGGTGGTTTCCGTTCACACGCTGGATGACAGGGTAGTCATCCGCCCCGAGGATTCCCTGGCCATCGCCCCAGCGATCCGGGGAGATCTCAAGCTTGGCCTTTGCGCTGCCCCACCTTTCGAAGTAATCCAGCTGGATAGTAGTGGGGCCGCCTCCGCTCCATCTGTCGATGGTCTGATTGTGCCCGCCTTCCCACCAACGCTTATCGACCCGGGTACCGCCAACGTAGAGCTTGTAGCCGTCGTCAGTCACGACGTGGTACTGGTTCCAGCCCCTCTTCAGGTTGAGCCGGCCGATCCACCGCACGCCGAAGTTGCTGGTCATCCCAGCGGGGCCGCCGCTCCCCCAATTCTGGTCAATCTCGTCCTCGCATCGCACCAGTTTCGGCGTCCGGCCCTCGAAGGGATCAGTCACGTAGCGGGAATCATCCTCGTCATACCAGTATTCGTAGTACTCCGCCCGCCAGGGGCAGCTCGATGCTGGCGCCTGGCCCTCTGGGGCAACCCAGGTCGACAGCGTGAAGTGTCCATCGTCCAGATCCAGGGCCGAGGAGTCAGAAACCGGAAGGAAGTCGTCCCCGTCGAAGCTCGCCGCAGAGCCGGAGACGCCGTCTGCCCCCGCTTCAGGGCAGTTCCCGGATGAGCAGGTGGCGTTGTTGTCGAAGCCAGACTCGTCCTCGAAGACCGTGGCACCGGGGCTCTCGTCCAGAGGCATGTCGAAGACCGGCTTGGCGAATTGCTCCTGCACCTGGTGTGGGGACAGCGCCTTGTTGTACACCACCACTTCGTCCACGCGCCCCTCGAAATGCTGGCCAACGCCGGGGCTATGCCACTTTCGACCGATTTCGAAGCGATCCGATTCCTCCACCCCCTTCGGGCTGAAGGAGAGATCCTCCACGCCGTTGACGTACACATACCCCTGCCCGTCCCTATCCACAGTCACCATCAGGTGATGCCACTGGTCGGGTTCAAAGGCGTGACTGCCGTAGGCGCACGCCACCCCCCCGCCGGTCTCAGTGCAGTGCTCGAACTTGTCCATGGCGGGATGGTAGTAGACCGCAGTCCGGTCCTTTCCTCCTGCGTTGAAGACAAAGACCGCGCCCAGCGAGCCCATTGCCGAGCTTGGATAGACCCACCCGCCGTAGGAGAAGGAGAGGCCGCTGACGTACCCGACCACGTCACTGGCATCCACGTAGTCGTCCGCGCCATCAAACTCCAGGGCATTTCCGAACGGACCGACAGTCGAGTCGGGGCAGCGAGGGGACTGGCAGCTCCCGTCGCGCGGGGGGCTGTTGCCGGAGCTGTCGTGGAAAGTCGTCGTGGTGGTCACTTCCTCGCTGAAGTGGAGCAGCATCTCAGCGTAGTCGGAGGCCTCGCGCCAGTCGGTTATCATGGCGTCGGCCTCCTGGGTCAGGCGGTAGTCCCCGGACGCTGCCCCGTCGCTGATGGTGACGTCCCCTTCCAGGGTCTCCTCCTCCTCGGGGTGGAGCACGAATGCCTTGGGAGGGATCTCTCCGGAGACGGCGCCCGGGAAGTCGGTGCTCAGGAGGCCCTGGGCATAGCGTCCTCGAAGCTCGTTTGCCACAGTCGCCTTGTAGTAGAGGACGTCGCCGGGCTTGACGATCAGGTCGGCGGTGTTGTAGCGGCCGGCCATCAGTACCTCAACCTCCTCCTGGGAGAGCGCTGCGTCGAAGAGGACAACCTCGTCGAGCAAACCATCGAAGTACCGATTCCCGGCATCGTTGGAGTAGCCGATGTTGATGCCAGTCTGAGCCGTGAAATCGGAGCTCGACTTGGCGCCCGACGCTTTCTGTATGCCGCCGACGTAGAGCTTCTGGCCACCGACGGAGCCGCCAAACACGTGCGCCACGTGATGCCACTCGCCATCCGCGTAGTTGGTGCCAGCAGTGCAGATGGTCTCGTCATTCCAAACGCGTGCGCAGAGGTCACCGCCGACATTCAGGTAGAGGTGCCGGTCGTTTCCTGCGCTACCCAGCTCACCGTCGTCTGCGGAGAAGATGCCGCGATTGGTGGACGTCGTCTTGAACCACAGCGCAAGCGTGTAGTCCGTCTCTGAGACGTCAACCTCTATCCCCAGGTAATCGTCAACGCCGTCGAAATCAGCCGCGTTGCCATATCGGCCGTGATGCCCGGCGGCGGGGCAGGTGTCGCCCTCGCAGGCAGCGCTGTTCCCATAGCCGGAATCGTCGCGGAAGGTAGTCGCTCCATCGGTCTCGTCGAGGCGCAATAGGAGCAGGGGGGCGTCCTCCTCGCGCACGTTCGATTCGAGGGTCAGAATACCCTTCTGGGAGGGCACGCGGGGATGGAACCCATAGGTCTTCTCCTGGAAATCGCTCCACCCGTCGTTGTCCCCGTCTATGGTGAGCGGGTCGGACGTGACCCAGGCGGTCAGTTGGCTGCCATCTTCGGCGAAGTCGTAGACGAAGGCCCAGCCGCCAGACCAGTCCCCGGTGGTGAGGTCCTGGTGGAAGACCTCCTCGCTGTCCAGCAGGCCATCGTAATCCGTATCGGCGCGGTAGGGATCCGTGTCCAGGAGGGCCTCCTGGCGGTCGCTCAGCCCGTCGTTGTCGCTGTCGAAATCTTGGGCGTTGCTGCCCCACTGCAGCTCGAAGAAGTCGGAGACTCTGTCGTCATCGCTGTCCCAGTCGCGGTCGTTGGGGTCCGGCCCGCGATGGGGGTAGGACCGGCTCAGAAGACCGTCGCCGTCGTGATCCGCCTGTGTGTGGAAGGTGGGGTAGGTGCCGCGACTCCAGTTCAGGGCGCAGAACTGGTCCAGGGTGGCGGGGAAAGCGTCGTACCTGAGCATCCCGCTCAGATTCATGGGACTGGTGCCCTTTTCGGTCCTGACGTAGCAGACAGGGAAGATGAGAGGCGCAATACCAATGCCCCAGCACTCCTGGACCGGTACGGCGTACCCCTCGGACAGGTAGAGCGCGGTGGGGCGGTTGATCCCCGCCTGCGTGACCGGCGACTCGGTGTCGAGGTCCTCGGCGATGGTGCAGCGGGCATCGAAACCCAGATCACGGCAATCGGCCCCTTCCCACTCCCGGCTCATGTCCCCACGATCGAGATCCTCGTGGATATCCCCGCCAGGCGAGGGGGACATCTCGTACTCGAAGGTGGACGACCGGAGGTTGTCGACGTTGTATTGCCACTTGTAGGCCTGCCCGTGCCAGCCCTGGATGTCCAGCTTGTCGATGTAGCTAATGGTGTTAGTGACGGTGCCACGCACGACGAGGCTGTTGCCCACGGCCATCGCCTTGGTGGGGTCTTTGAACTTCTGGTCGAAAGACCCGAGTTGGAAGCGGTCGGCGTCCCCCAGGTCGAGCATGAGGTTGCTGCTGTAGAGCCACCACTGGAATCCCATGGTGAGGAAGCCAGTGAGGCGCATGCAGATCGGATTGTCCGAGTCGGTCAGGCCGCAGATGAACCCCAGCAGGCCCTCGAAGAGGCCGAGAAAGGTCATGATCTGCCCAATGCCAGGCAGGAGCCCAAAGCCGATCCAGACAATCGCCGTGATGGTGGCGGCGATCTGTATCGAGGCCGCATAGTTGTAGGCCAGGCTGCCCGGCTTGGCCCCCGAGTTGTGCATGTCGGTGAAGAACAAGCCCCACATGGTGATCTGGGATATCAAGAAGCCGATACCCAGCAGCTGCATCCCCAGCGTGGTGGGCCCTGCCGACAGCTTTGCGAGCGCGTCTGCGCTGCCCTTGTAGGCCGAATACATCGTGTAGCCGAGCACGACAGCGTCGTACGTCCCCCATACAACGCCGACTCCGTTCAACGTGTCGGTTAGCCACTCTGCGCCCGTAGCATCGGCCACCGCGTACAGAGCGAGAATGGTGAATGTGGCTACCGCCTGTGCGCCTGCCGTGTAGGCGTCCTTCCTGAGTTTCAGGGCCTTCTTCTCATTCTGTAGCGGATGTTTGGCGTCTTTGAGTGTGAAATACACACCGAATAGCTTCTTCCACGTCCCGGCGTAGGCTTTGGTCAGCCTGGCGATCCCTCCTCCGGAGAATCCCACTCCAATGCCCGACGTCAGGTCGGCGTCGCTCTCTTGGGCTTCGAAGTTGCCCGTGATGTCCACCCCAACCTGCACCAGGGCCGCCTGACCGACAAACAGCGCGGCGTAGAAAGACTGAGCCATCTTCAGTTGGCCGCGACGAGTATCCTCATCGGAGTCGTCGAAGATGCCCTTGAGGCGCACCTCCATCTTGTCCCAGTACTCGTCGATGGGGTAGGACTCCCATTCGGCATTCCGGTAGCGGTATGGCGCCCAGTTCAAGTAGACGCCCGTCTCCTCTTTCGCCTCCCCGATGCTCATCGTGAGCAGCTTACCGTTGCCATCCGGTAGGTCGCTTTCCGTGGCCACGTCCGCGTTCTCGTCCAGATTGACGCTGAGGTAGTGGGTCTCACGGGCGAAGAGCAGGCTGGGGGCGTCGGACCCCTGGTTCACCCAATCGGTGAAGCTCTCGTCCAGGATCTTCCGGGTTTCGGTCATCATGATATGGGCCGCGAAATCCTCGTGCTCGTAGGCAAAGGTCTCGACGGCCATTGTCACCGTCGGGGAGATGCCCCAGCGCTGGGTGATGGTGGCCGTGCTCGTCACGTCGAACCGCGAATCTATCTCGCTGATCG
>JASFVG010000373.1:0-4985 GCA_050049955.1 Anaerolineae bacterium
CGGACGGGCTGAGTCCGGACAATCTCGCCTATGTGATCTACACTTCTGGGACGACGGGGCGTCCGAAGGGCGTGCTGGTGCCTCACCGGGGGGTGGTCAACAATGTGTGGTACCGGACATCCAAGCTACTGGGAGAGGACGAACTGAAGGCGACGATGTTGCAGTCATCCTTTTCCTTCGATGCGAGCGTGGTGCAGGTATTCGTGCCTCTTTCAGTCGGCGGCAGAGTCTGCATTGTCAGAGACTTGACTGAGCAAGGAAGCCTGCTGAGCACGCAGGGCACGACCTACCTTGGGGGGACGCCGTCGACCTTGGATGCCTTGATGGGAGAAGCGGCTATTCCCGCGTGTGTCGTCACGATAGGCCTGGGGGGTGAGGCGTTGAGCGAGCGGCTGGTCCAGCGCGTCAGAAGTGATACCCTAGTTGGGAGGATGATCAACTTCTACGGACCCACCGAGGCAACGATAGCGTGCACGAACGGCGTCGTGTTCGACCGCCGATCCGAGTCCAGGCCCTCACGGTCGCGTGTCCCGGCCGAGGCCTTCAAGGGGCCAGTTACGATTGGACGGCCCCTCTCGAACGTGGTTGCATACATCCTGGATGGGCACCTCCACCCGGTTCCCGTTGGCGTGACCGGCGAGCTCCACATCGGGGGCATCGGTCTGGCACGGGGCTACCTCAACAGTCCGGGGTTGACCGCGGAGCGGTTCGTGCCAGATCCTTTCTGCCGGGAGCCAGGTAGTCGCCTATACAAGACGGGCGATCAGTGCCGCTATCTGCCGGATGGCCGTATCGTCTTCCTAGGGCGTGAGGATCATCAGGTTAAAGTGAGGGGCTTCCGCATTGAGCTCGGCGCGATCGAGACAGTGCTCGCAAGACATCCAGCCCTGGGTCAGGCGATCACTGTGGCGCAAGAGACCGCGGAAGACGCGCCCTCGGGTCGAGCAGGCGACAAACGTCTGGTGGCCTACGTTGTCCCTGTATCTGACCCACCGCCCAGCGTCACGGAGCTGCGGAGCTACCTCCGTCAAGAGTTGCCCGACTACATGATTCCCTCTTCATTCGTCGTGCTGGATGGGCTGCCGCTCACCCCCAGCGGCAAAGTGGACCTCGACGCCCTACCGGCCGCCAGCTCGGTCAGGCCCGACCTGCTGGCATCGTATGCCCCGCCGCACACCCCTACTGAAGAAGGGGTGGCGGCGATCTGGAGAGATGTGCTCGGTCTGGAGAAGGTCGGACGGCACGACGATTTCTTTGAACTGGGCGGGCACTCTCTGCTTGCGATGCAGGTCATTTCCCGAGTGAGGAGAGCTTTCCGGATCGAGGTGTCGGTGCGGAGCCTGTTCGAAATGCCGACCGTCGCCGAGTTTGCGGCGTGTGTTGATGGGATTACCTCGTTTGTCCACGCGGCGGAGCCCTCCGCTGACGGGCCGTCACCGGAACGCGAGGAGATCGTGCTGTGAGGTCCCTGGAGGCGTTGCTGTCCCACCTGAATGATCTGGATATCAGAGTGCGCGTCGACGCCGGGCGCCTGCACGTCAACGCCCCACGAGGGGCCCTGACGCCCGAGCTACAGACGGAGCTGGCCGAGCGCAAGCTGGAGCTTCTTGCGTTTGTTGAAGAGGCGGGGCGCGTCTCGGGGCCCGGGCATGCCCCCATTCCGCGCGCGCCCCGGGAGGGGGTTCTGCCTCTCTCCTTCGCCCAGGAGCGGCTGTGGTTCTTTGATCAGTTGGAGCCAGGCATTCCGGCCTACCACATTCCAATGGCCCTTCGCCTGACCGGGGCGCTTGACGTTTCGGCCCTGGAGCGCAGTCTCAGTGAGATCGTGCGACGCCACGAGCCTCTACGAACGGCCTTTCCTGTCCTGAAGGGCAAGCCGGTTCAGGATATTGCGCCGGCAGTAGAGGCGAGGCTTCCAGTGGTGGACCTGGGAAGTGTCCCTCTCGATGACCGCGAAGCGCATGCGCGACGGCTGACCAGCGAGGAGGCCCGCCGACCGTTCGACCTGGCAAGGGGGCCGCTGGTGCGCGCTACGCTGTTCCTTCTGGAAGAAGAGGTTCACATCCTCTTGCTGACAATGCATCACATTGTGTCGGATGCCTGGTCGATGGGCATCTTCTTCCGTGAGCTGGTGGCCCTGTACGGAGCCTACTCGGCAGGGAAGCCGTCGCCGCTTCGCGACCTTCCTGTCCAGTACGCCGACTTTGCGGTGTGGCAACGGGAGTGGCTGCAAGGGGAGGTGCTCGATGCGCATCTCTCCTATTGGAAGGAGCAACTGGCGGGTGCGCCGGCCCTCTTGGAGCTGCCGACGGACCGGCCGCGACCGCCCGAACAGGGTTTTGGTGGCGCGTGGGAATCTGCGCAACTGCCCGAGTGGTTGTCCGAATCGCTAAGGGCCTTGAGCAGACAGGAGGGGGCCACGCTGTTCATGACGTTGCTCGCGGCGTTCCAGGTTCTGCTCTCGCGGTATTCGCGGCAGGACGACATCGTAGTGGGGACGCCAATCGCCAATCGGAACCGGTTCGAGATCGAGGACTTGATCGGGTTCTTCGTGAACACGCTGGTGCTGCGGAGCGACCTCTCTGGGAATCCCACGTTTCGCGAGTTGCTACGGCGAGTACGCGAGGTGTGCCTGGAAGCGTATGAGCACCAGGATCTTCCGTTCGAGAGGCTTGTCCAGGAGCTGCGACCGGAGCGGAATCTGAGCTATTCGCCCGTGTTTCAGGTGATGTTTGCAGTTCAGAACGCTCCGCGGAGGAGACTGGAGCTCCCCAACCTGCGGGTCACCTGGGTAGGGGTCGAGGGTGGCACCGCGAAGTTTGATCTGGCGCTTTCTGTCGTGGAGGGGAAGCAGGGGCTAGGGGCGGCTCTTGAGTACAAGCGAGACCTTTTTGATCGGGCGACGATCGGGCGAATGCTGGGCCACTATCGAACCCTGCTCGAGGGCATCGTCGAGGATCCAGACCGGCGCATCTCTCTCCTGCCGCTGTTGACGGAGGAGGAGCGGCGCGAGATGCTTGTGACGTGGAACGACACTCGACGGGACTATCCCCGGGACGTGTGTGTCCACGAGCTTGTGGAGGCCCAAGCCGAGCGCACGCCCGACGCGATCGCGGTCGTCTTCGGGGATCGGCGGCTTACCTACTGCGAACTCAACGCGCGGGCCAACCAGCTGGCACACTATCTTGGGAGGCGAGGGGTCGGCCCCGAGGTCCGGGTCGGACTCTGCGTCGAGCGCTCCCTAGAGATGGTGGTGGGACACTTGGGCATCCTCAAGGCGGGGGGCGCGTTCGTCCCCCTAGCCCCGACTCAGCCGCGGGGTCGTCTCTCCTTCATGCTGGACGACACCCGTGCACCGGTCCTATTGATCCAAGAGCACCTGGTGGAGGATCTGTCACCTCACGGAGTTGACGTAGTCTGTCTGGACACGGATTGGACCAAGATAGAAGAGGAAAGCCGGGAGGACCCGGTGAATGTGACCATGCCTGAGAACCTGGCATACGTCACGTACACCTCCGGGTCTACAGGTAGGCCCAAGGGAGTACAGATCCACCATAGAGGGCTGTGCAACCTGCTCCTCTCCTCGATCCAGTCGTTCGGTGTAGGGGACACCAGCCGGCTGGCCCAGATTAACCATTTCGGATTCGATGGGGTCACCTGGGAATGTTTCATGGCCCTGACCTCTGGCGCTGCTCTGTACCTGGGGAGCGAAGACGACATGATGGCAGGACGGCGTTTGTCGGACTGGTTGCGCCGGACGGCGATCGATACGGCTGTAGTCATTCCATCGGTCCTGAACACCATATCCGACGAGGAATACCCCGCTCTTCATACGTTGGTGACTGGCGCCGAGACAGTTTCCAGGGAAGTTGTGGCTCGTTGGTCCCCTGAGCGACGTTTCTTCAATACCTATGGGCCGACGGAAGTGAGCATATCCGCAACTGTTCTCGAAAGCAGCGATACAAGTCGCAGGCCTCCGATTGGCCGGCCGATTGCCAACACGGAGTGCTATGCCCTAGACTGGGATCTCCAACCGGTTCCGGTTGGAGTCCCCGGCGAACTGTACATCGGTGGTGCAGGATTGGCACGAGGGTACCTGAACAGCCCGGGCCTGACCGCCGAGAGATTCATTCCACACCCATTCGCCAAAGAGGCAGGTGGCCGCCTCTATCGAACCGGTGATCTGTGCCGCTATCTACCAGACGGCAACATCGATTTCCTGGGGCGCCTCGATCATCAGGTCAAGGTCAGGGGCCTCCGAATTGAGCTCGGGGAAATCGAGACCGTGCTCGCGGCGCATCCTGCCGTTAGGCAGGCAGTCGCTCTGGTCCGGGGGGAACACGCAAGTGGGACGTCGGTGCCAGTCGCGGACAGGCGTCTGGTGGCGTACATCGTGCCAGCTTCTGAGACGCTCCCTGGTGTCACGGAGCTGAGACGCCACCTGCGCGAGGAGCTGCCCCAATACATGGTCCCGTCGCGATTCGTCATGCTGCCGAGCATACCGCTGACGTCCAGCGGCAAGTTCGATCGCCAGGCACTGCCACCACCTGACGAAACGCGCCCGGACCTGGAGGAAGGGTTCGTAGCCCCGCGTACGCGTCTGGAATCGGCTATAGCACGGGTGTGGCGAGAGGCGTTGGGCGTCGATCAGGTGGGCGTGTATGATAACTTCTTTGACCTGGGAGGGCACTCCCTAATGGCGGTGCAGGTCATATACAGGCTGGAGGCGGAACTGGGCATCCAGTTTGGCCCCAGGGATCTGATATTCCAGACGTTGGGCCAACTTGCATCTTCGGCAGAGATGCGGATGCATCCTTCCCAACCATCACAGCCCATAGGCTTCCTGCAGAAGGTATGGAGGGCTATCAGGACGGCCAGTTCCCCAGGCAGCCTACATCGAGAATGAGTACGCGTGTCCAGCACCGCCAACTGATCGGAGTCTCTCCATGAACAGACGCACCGGAAGGGCGCGCCAATCAACTTCA
>JASFVG010000374.1:0-4975 GCA_050049955.1 Anaerolineae bacterium
CTTGTCCTTGCTCACAACAAGACCCTTGCTGCCCAGCTCTACTCCGAGTTCAGCGAGTTCTTCCCTAAGAACTCCGTCGAGTACTTCGTTTCCTACTACGATTACTATCAGCCGGAGGCCTACGTGCCCAAGCACGACCTCTACATCGAGAAGGACGCCGACATCAACGAGGAGATCGATAGGCTCCGGCTAGCCGCTACGACGGCCCTCTTCTCGCGTAAGGACGTCATCATCGTTGCCTCGGTCTCATGCATCTACGCCATCGGCGATCCCCAGGAGTGGGGGCGGGTCATCATCGAGCTCGAGCGCGGGCAGCGCCACCGGCGCGACACACTGCTACGCCATCTGGTGAGCATCTACTACGAGCGCAATGATGTATCCCTCGATCGCGGCAAGTTCCGGGTTCGCGGCGATACGCTGGAGGTTATGCCTGCCTACGGTGAGACGGTCTATCGCATCGGCTTTTGGGGCGACGAGATCGAGCGAATGACCGAGGTCGATCCGCTGACGGGAGAGGTACTCTGCGAGCTGAACGAGCTTCAGGTGTTCCCCGCCAAGCACTTCATCACCCCGGACGACAAGCGTGGGCAGGCCTTGATCGACATCGAGGCCGAACTGGAGGAGACCCTCGTGCGGCTGAGGGCGGAGAACAAGCTGCTTGAGGCCCAACGGCTCGAGCAGCGCACGCGCTACGACCTGGAGATGATGCGAGAGATCGGGTACTGTTCCGGCATTGAGAACTACTCGCGCCACCTGCAGCAGCGCCCGCCGGGGTCGCCGCCCTGGACCCTCATGGACTACTTCCCGGCCGACTACCTGCTGGTGGTCGACGAATCACATATGACGATTCCTCAAGTGCGAGGCATGTTCCACGGCGACCGCAGTCGGAAGCAGACCCTGGTCGATTTCGGGTTCCGGCTGCCATCTGCCCTCGACAATCGCCCCCTCGACTTCCGCGAGTTCGAGGCCCGAGTCAACCAGGTCTTCTACACTTCAGCTACCCCGGGACCCTACGAGCTCAAGAAGAGTCAGCAGGTTGTCGAGCAGATCATCCGTCCCACAGGCGTCGTCGATCCGCAGGTGATCGTCAGGCCTGCACAGGGGCAGGTGGATGATCTGGTAGGGCGCATCAACGAATGCCTGGAACGAGGCGAGCGGGTGCTCGTTACCACGCTGACCAAGCGTATGGCGGAGGATCTCTCCGACTACCTCCGTGAGATGGATGTCAACGTTACCTACCTACACAGTGAGGTCCAGACCATTGAGCGGGTTGAAATCCTGCGCGATCTGAGACTCGGCGCCTACGACGTCGTCGTGGGAGTTAATCTGCTGCGGGAGGGTCTCGACCTGCCGGAGGTGAGCCTGGTGGCTATCCTCGACGCTGACAAGGAGGGCTTTCTCCGGTCCGACACTGCCCTGATCCAGACCGTGGGACGCGCCGCGAGGCACATCAACGGCACTGCTGTCTTCTACGCTGACCATATCACTGACTCGATGCGTCGTGCCATCGATGAGACCGACCGCCGCCGCGAGGTGCAGATCGCCTACAATCAGGAGCACGGCATCGAGCCGGCCTCGATCGTCAAAGAGGTTCGCGACCTGACGGATCGTGTGCGCCGCGATGCCGTTCCGGAGGAGGGACCTGGCCTAGGGCTCGCCCAACTGCCCAAGGACGAACTGGCTCGCATGATTCGCGAGCTAAAGAAGCAGATGACTGCCGCCGCCGAAAGCCTCGAGTTTGAGAAGGCTGCTCTTCTCCGCGACCGCATCTTCGAGCTCCGCCAGGTCCTCGAGGACAAGGAGGCGGAGGATCTGCCGGCCTGGGAACGAGAGCGCATCCGTGCACGGCTCGGCGTCGAAGAACCGCGATGACGGCCCCCCACACTTGATGTATGGTCAACATGGCGTATACTCACCCTCGGGCACCAGGTCCGCGGTGGGTCGCGTTGGCTACCGGGCGGAGTGGGGTCACCGAGGCTGAAGCGGGTGGGGTCTGCCGCCCGACGTTTCACAGGCTATGAGCACCCGAGGACCGCACAGCAGAGCCGCCACTAAGACCTGGGCACCACAGACCGCAGGCGGCAGGAGCCAGCACTAGGAGGTGGCGCGTATGAGCTTCCCCAAGCCGTTCTATCGTTGGCGGCCGCACCCGTGGCACGGACTGGATGTCGGCCCTGATCCGCCTCGCATCGTCCATGCCTACATCGAGATCACGCCCTTTGATCTGATCAAGTACGAAATCGACAAGACGACCGGCTATATGCTGGTTGACCGCCCCCAGCGCACCTCGTCCCAGCCGCCTACCCTCTACGGGTTCATCCCACGAACCTATTGTGGCCCCCGGGTCCACGAGTTGTCCCCAATAGCCCAACGGGGGGACGGCGACCCCCTCGACATCTGCGTTATCAGTGAGCGGCCTCTCAACCGCGCCGAGGTGATCCTCAACGCCCGGGTCGTCGGCGGTCTGCAGGCGATCGACGGAGGTGAGGCCGACGACAAGATCATTGCCGTCCTCGAAAACGATCGCTTCTGGAGTGACACCACCGAAGTATCTCAGCTGCCTGAGGTCCTGGTCAACCGGTTGGAACACTACTTCAGCACCTATAAGATGGGGCCTCGTGGGGAGTCCCAGATGGCCATCGAATCCGTGTTTGACCGCGAGTATGCGCTTCGTGTCGTTGCTGCGGCCATTGAGGACTACGACGAGGCCTTTGGAGGCTAGCTGGTTGGGCACCTACGGCAGTCCGTGGTAGCCTAGCCACGTTGGCGGGCTAACCGTCTTTCGACTCTGGGATTTAAGGAGATCAGCGAATGCGCCTCTATGGCGGTGTCGAAGCCGGCGGCACCAAGTTTGCGCGGTTGCCAGGGATCCCAAGCACGCTAGCGCCCGGACGGAGTTCCGTACGACGACGGCCCGCGCAGGCATCGCGCGGGCCATCGGTTTCCTCACGTGCCGCGCTGAGCCCATAGCGGCTCTTGCTAGCGGCTCATTCGGATCGCCAGACCCTGAACCATCCTCGCCCACGTACACTCACGTCACCTCTACGCCCAAGCCCCTACCATCATCGGACGAACGGATACCTACGTCGTGCCGCCGGCCCTTGGCAGGCAAGTCGGTGTACCGGGAGCCATCGCTATCGCCGCCAGGGCTCTGCCCGCCTGATCCCGGCAAGGAGCGCGCTGCGCCCACCCGCTACCCCTTGCCGACCGCCCCTATCCCAACTGTTCTCCCAGGGGCTGCCCTTTGGCAGGCATGCACCGTAGGCCATGGCGTTGCTAGAGCGCCTGGGGTTCGCTGCCGTCGCGATGCACCCTGATTGCCTAGGCGATGTGTCCGTGACTGTCCTAATCTGCAACGCTTCGTTTGCCCTGCGGATGCAATGGCACTATAATCCGGGTTCAGTCCTACGTCGTACCCCGGTGCGGAATCCACATCGGGCCCCAACTGCGAAGCGATGTGTCTTTCCGTGATTCTCGGCGAAGTCGAGGAATCCCTCAGGCCCCAATAAGCACGAGGAGGTGAATGGTGGAAGGCTGGGCAATTGGTGGATGTATCATTGGCGGTGGCTTTGTCGTCGTCCTTGCCGTGCTCGTTCGATCAATCAGGCTGCTCTACGAGTACGAGAGGGGCATCATCTTCACGCTGGGCAAGTACGCGGGCACGCGGGATCCGGGCTTGACTCTCGTCATCCCCATCCTGCAGTCGATGCAGAAAGTCGACATGCGCATCAAGACGGCGGAGATCCCCCGGCAGGAGGTCATGACCAGGGACAACATCCCGATGCTGGTCAATGCCGTCGTCTACTTCAAGGTCATCAAGCCAGAGGACGCTATCATCAAGATCGAGGACTACGCGTTTGCCATCCGGCAGTACACGCAGGCCGCGCTCCGTGACGTGATCGGCAACAGCGAGATGGACATTGTCCTCACGGAGCGTGAATCGATCGCCGAGAGCATCAAGGAGATCGTCGACTCGGAGACCGATGGCTGGGGCATTGATGTCGAGTCCATCAAGATCCAGGAGGTCGAGCTGCCGGCCGAGATGAAGCGGGCCATGGCTCAGCAGGCTGAGGCCGAGCGAGAGCGCCGCGCTGTGATTATCGCCTCCCAGGGCGAGCTTGAGGCATCCAAGAACCTGCAGGAGGCAGCTCGCACTCTTGCGGAAAGTGAGGGGGCGCTGCACTTGCGCACGCTACAGACGATCCGCGCTATCGCTGCTGACCCGTCCGAGAAAATCGTGCTATTCGTGCCCTCCGACCTGGGTCAGGTGGTGGGCTCCGTCACCCGCCCGCAGAAGGAATGAGCCGTGCCTAGGCTCGACGACAAGCTAAGGTACCTGCAGATTGCCTTCAACTATGACGTGGGGCTTGTCAGACGAGTCCTGCCCGACGTCGCCAGCCACGTGCTGGAGCTCCCCCGGGGCAACGAGCGCATCCTCATCGAGGCTGGTACACCCTACATCAAGCGTGAGGGCGTAGCCGGGATCCGGGCCATCCGCCGGCGCTGGCCTGGTCACGTGGTCGCCGACCTGAAGACCATAGATGGCGCTATCGGCGAGGTGCAGGCCGCGCGGGCAGGTGGGGCGACCGCTGCCACGGTCCTCGGCAGCTCGCCGACGGAGGCACTGGATCTTTTCATCGGTCACTGCGACCAGCTGAACATGATCTCTATGATCGACATGCTGGGCGTGGCGGATCCACTGCGCGTGCTTATGCGCCTGCAGCAACCGCCGGACGTGGTGGTACTCCACCGCGGCCGCGACGAGGAGGGCACCCGCGGGAAGTTGATCCAGTACCGTCACGTCAACCGCGTCCGGAGCAAGTTCAACGTGCTGATCTCGGCCGCCGGTGGCGTCGACATCAAGGAGGCTCGCAGCGCCATCTTCAATGGGGCCAACATCGTCGTGGTCAATCTGGTGCTCCCTGGAGACGTGTGGACCGGCATACCGACCGATGGCGATGTGGGCGCAATGGCT
>JASFVG010000375.1:0-4964 GCA_050049955.1 Anaerolineae bacterium
TGGTGGTTCGCGGGCAAGTGCAGAGGCGCGACAAGGCGATCAACGTGCTGGCCCGGAGGGTGATCCCCCTGAAGGTGGAGCTGGAGTGATCGGAGGTGGCTACCCGCCCCGGGTGTAGAGCTTCGACCGGCCCTGCGTACCGACCTGCACTATGGCATCCATCTTGCGCAGGCAGTATGCTACCTTCTGAGCCAGCCATCGCGGCCCCTGCATAGACTGGGCCAGATCTGCGGTGGTGAATCGCTGCGGTAGCCCGGGCGGCAGGATGGCGGCGATATCCTCCGGCTGCTCAAACACGTGACGTCCCACGACATCCAACAGCCGCCGTTCGACCGTCACCCAGCCGCGGTTCCGCCATCGCCTCGCCGGATCATGGCGTCGTACCTCCTCTTCCTGGATCATCAGCACCTCAAGCGAGAAGTTTGCGCTGCACATCAGCTCGGGGAAGCTGACCAGCTCCTTGAACACCTCCTCCACGCGTCCTCGCCGGGGCGATTTCCGACGTCTGGTCTCTCCTCCTGGCTCCTCGGGCAGCTTCAAGAGCCACTTCTCGCGAGCGATGGGGTACACGAGCCGCAGGCGGTGATCTCTGACGATAGCACGGACCTTCTCCTTGAGTGCCGAGAAGTTGCCAGTCTGGATCTCCACGAGCAGGTCACCCTGAATGATATCGACCACAAAGCCGTCGACCTGGACCTCGAACCGCGCACCCTCCTTCCCGTACCAGGACTTCAGGGCGGCGTGGAGCGGTTGCTCATTAAGCAGGCCGATGGTGCTGCGATCCACGTCATGCACTCCGAGCCTCCGCTTCAGCGGTGCCCTCCCCACCCCACCGGCCCAAGGAGATCCGATAGAGGATGTAGTCCAGGGTGTTGCCCATGAGATTGCCCATGCGTATCATCCGTAGCACGGCCTCGATTCTCGCGAGCACGTCGCTGCCGTACTCCTGCCCGATGCGCTCGCGTATCGCGCCGTCCGGTCTCCCGTCCGACACAGCCCAATGCTGGGCATACAGCAGAGCGGGCACTTCCTGCGGCGGGCTGCCCTCGAACACGCTTTCCCCCAGCGCCGCGATTTCCTCCCGGGAGATCCCCTTGGCCAAAGCCTCGCGGGCGTGTACGTAGGAGCAGTAGCGACAACCATTGACGGCCGTGACGACCAGCATAAGACGCTCGCGGAAGGAAGGATTGAGGCCCTCGCCCCCCATTGCGGCGCGGAGGGCCTCTCGCTGCGATACTGCAGCCCGCAGGTCGGTCAGCACATCCCCCAGGCCGCGGTAAGTGCGGCGGCTGAATCTACGCATGCGGGGTGAAACCTTCGACGATCAGGTATTGGGCTGCGACGTAGGTCGACATCACAAGCAACCCCGAGTAGGGAATGGGGACCAGGAACTTGTCGAGAGCAAGGAGCGAATCTGAGAGGATGAACAGTAGTGCGCCGAACAGGCAGGCATAGAAGCTTGATTCGGGGACGCGGTCCCTACGGTTCAGCGCAAAAACCGCCATAAGCAGAATGGTCGCTGTGTATACGAAGACGGGAATGCGCATCGAACCGAGTCCCGGGTACAGCACACCGTACAGACCGGCAAACAGGAGAAGAAAGGGGAGCAGCCAGCCCGGCTGCCGACGCAGGAACGCCGGCCCGGCGGTGCCGCGCACTGACCGCACGTAAGCTGCGATGTACAGCAAATGCGCGATCAGGAAAGCGACAAGACCCATCGCAAAGAAGAGCTCGCTCCGAGTGCTAAGGAGGAGGATCACATCGCCCAGCCAGGAGAGGATCAGGCCCGCCACGACGAGACGGACAGGCGCATCGACCTCGTTTCGGGCGTTCAGATACAGGTAGAGCAGCAGCGCCGGAACCAGTATGGGCTTGGTGATGTGCTCCAGCAGGGCGACGTCGAGCAGGTGACCCACCAGGTTGACCAGCACGATCGGTCCAAACCAGACCCAGAAGTGTTTCCTCGCCATTCGTCCTGCCCTTGCGATCAGCCCAACCTTGTGTCCCAGCCGCGGCGGGGCATATCCCTCGGCGCCGCGCGCCCGGGTGCCCCAGGGGCGGTTGCCAGGAGGGGACCTACCACCGCCCCCCTGAACTGACGTCCCTGAGGCGTCTCGAGCCTCCGGCGTCAAACCAGTCCTCGATGAGGCGGTAGGATATCGAGACATCCGGCGGGAGGCGAAGCGTGCCTTGCCTGATCTCGCCTACCAACTCATCCCGCGTAAGCCAGCGGGCGTGCTCAAGCTCTCCATCGTTGAGCCGAATGCAGGTACTTGCCGCCTGAGCGGTGAACCCAAGCATGAGTGAGCTGGGGAAGGGCCACGGTTGAGATGCGTGATAGCGCACCTCTTCGACCTCAACCCCGGTCTCCTCCCAGACCTCCCTCGCCACGGCGGCCTCCAGGTTCTCCCCTGGCTCCACGAAACCGGCAATGATCGAGTAGCGACCTGGCGGCCAGGCCGCCTGCCGACCCAGCAAGCACCGCTCGCCACGGGTGACCAGAACGATGATGGCCGGATCGGTACGAGGGAAATGCTGCTGTCCGCAGCGCAGGTTGGTACACACGCGTAGGTGGCCACCGTGTATGCTGCGCGTAGCGCTGCCACAATCGCCACAGAAGCGGTTCCGCTGGTGCCAGTGGGTCATTGCCTTGGCATACGCCAGTAGGGCCGCGTCCTGGCGGTCGAGCAGAGCAGCAACGCCCCGCAGATCCCGCGTAGCGCCCATGGCGGCCAACTTCGGAGGAGGCTCTTGGTCGTCATCGCCAAACCCGAGGGCGAAGTACGCGCGCTCCCCCACCTCTCCCAGCAGGATCTCGGCTTCGGCCTGCTGGCGCAGGTCGCCCAGCTCGCCCGGGGCAAGCAGAATCGGCCGGGGCGCTGGTCCGTGCGAAACCAGGACTCTGGAGCCCCAAACCAGGATGAACCGCGTAGCAGGAGCGTCCATTCGCTCCGCAATCCAGGTCTCTGTCCTGCGCCTGTGCGTCGCGCGATCCATCGAGGGGGCAGTGAGATAGCTGCTCACGGCGTGATCACGGCGGTCCACTTGCGTCACATCCACGACTCAAAGGGTTCCTGTTTGACCTGCACGATCTCCTTCCCGGATAGTGAGGTGTAGCGGCGAATGGGTGTCAGCTTGAGCTGAAGGCGGGCGTCAGACGCCCAGCTAGCAAGCTTCAGAAGCTCTTCCAGGCCTACGCGCATTGCCCTGGCCTCCTTGGGACCGAAGCGATAGGTCAGCATGTAGCGGTTGTCCTCATCCAGATAGTCGAGGACAGCCTCCACAGCCTCCGCAATCTTCGAGGGGTCACGCTCGCGATGCAGATTCTGGAGAGGCTGCGTGGGCAGCTTCAGGTTGGTGGTGAATAGTTTGAGGATGCCCGGGCAATGTAGAAGCCTGGCGAGCTCACCACTGCACTCGCCGCAAAGATCCCCCGGATAGGCACGGGGCCTACCATCGGCGGCCTCTGCCACAGCGCGTAGCTCAAAGGTCTCGTCTGCGACTGTAGGCCGACGCGACACATCGTCAACGGGGATCAACCTCCAGATGGCCGCGACGACATCTGCGGCGTATGCTCGGAGGTGGCCCTTTCGCGACTGTCCCTCTGGCAAGCGCGCCGGGGGAATCAGCCGCCCCACGGTCATCGTCAAGCGAGGACGCTTCAGCCTAAGGGCTGCTCCCAGGGCACCAGTCGTTCCACCAAACCCAATCGGTAGGACGGGCGCACTCGCCCGCTGGCTGAGCCAGGCCACGCCAGTCTGCGCACGCATGCGGCCCGCGTCCCATATGCCACCCTCTGGGAAGACGGCGAGGATGCCGCCCTGTTGCAGCACCTCCAAGGACTTGACAAGCGCCGCGCGGTCGAAGTGCCCGCGATTGACCGGTATGACCTTGTATAGGTCGGACGCAGTTTGGGTGATCCATTCGTGAGGCAAATCCACGGATCCCAGTATCTCTACCTGCCACGGGGGGTAGACGACCATCATTACGGCTTCCATGGCTGCCGCATGGTTGCCCACAACCAGCAGGGGGCCACCTTTGGGGAAGTTCTCTTGCCCCCTAATGCGTATCCTGAATGCCAGGGGCAGGATTAGGCGCCCAACCAAGCGAACGCAAGTCCGAACAGCCCTGTGACGGGGGTAGGTGATCGAGAATTTGGCTCCCATGTAGGCGCCTATCGTATCAAAGTCATTTTGCTCAGCCCAAAGCCACACACGGAAACACGGCGGAATCCGTTGGGCCACCTCCGCCTCGCCGGGGCTTGATGATGCTAGAGGCGTCGGCCTCACATCGCCTGGCGCAACCGCTCCTCAGGCGCGATGAACCTTGTCGCAGGAACGAGGAGCGCTGGTCCGCGCCGAGGTGCTTTCTTGCGGTCGTCCTGCGGGCCGGGCTCCTCTAAGGGGAGAAAGGTCTGAGGAGGTCATTGAGACGGCGCAACGTCTCCTTTGCGTGCTGGCGTTTGCCAGCATCTCTAAGCATGCGGGCAGAGGCAGTGAAGTACTGGTGTGTCTCCAGCATCCTGAGTTGGCTTCTATACCACTCTTCGTCACTGGTCTGCTTGCCAAAGGCCGTCAGTTCAGCGCGCAGCGCGGCAGTCTTTGTCCAGAAATCGTCCCGGCCCAGGACGTCCAGATCGGCATCCGCCATGATCTTCTCGGGCAACGTCCGGGGAGTTTGGGGCAGTCTCGTGGCCATGATGATTCTGCCGACCAAATCGACCTGGGCCGGACTGTAGCCGAAGTCTGGCAAGTTCTCGGCCGCGATCCGGAGGCCTATGACCTCGTGATCCTCGTACTGCTCTGTGAAACCTAGGTCGTGATAGAAGGCCGCAGTGGTCAGGAGGAGCAGGTCCTCCCCGTCTACCGCCTCCAGCTCAGCCAATCGCCTGGCGGCTGGGACAACGTCGTCGCGCGTGTGGGCAACGCCGTGGTAGAACAACCGAGGCGGCAAGTCACGTTCTA
>JASFVG010000376.1:0-4955 GCA_050049955.1 Anaerolineae bacterium
AGCACGACGTCGCACAATATCCTCCCATCTATGATGACGCGTCTTGATGACGAATACCACTTTCGACACCTAGACGAGGGGACGGTTGGAGATCTTACGCGTTGTGTGTGGGTGCGTCGGAGGTGGTGAGGGGCAGACAGGTGTTCTTCTCTACCGGACGGTGGTAGTGGGACGCGAGGCCTGGGTCTATCGAGGTTCGGGATTCGGTGGCTCGGTTGGGGCGGGCGAAACAGGTACAGCCGAGTGATACATCAGTCTAGCGCGAGTCGATGTGGCGCAACGCCTTCAGCAGGGCCTCGAACTCCTCGCGACAGTCCCCGCAGCGGTCCAGGTGATCCTGTACCAGGGGCATGGCCTGGGCAGCGTTCTTTCCAGCTAGCTGTATGTCGACAAAGCGGTCCAGTTGCTCCAGGCACTCGTCACACCCAATCTCGTCATAACGAGTGGTCAGAATACTGCGTGCCAACTGCTTGATCTTGCTCGAATCGATTGCCATCGCCCCTACCTTATCTGTAGACGAGATCAGGCATCGTCAACTTACCTGGACACTGGCTCGAGGGCAGCCATTGCATCTTGAGCAGAGACCCCTTCCGCCTCCAAGCGCCGCTTCAAGCGCTGGCGCGCGTCGTACAAGAGCTTGTAGAGCGCGTTGCGGTTGGTGCCTATGCGGCGGGCAACTTCGTCCACGGGCATTCCGGCGAGCGCCACAGCGATGAGGGCCCGCCGCTGGCGTTCGGTGAGCTCCTCAGCGACGAGCCGCTTGAGCGTCTCGAGCAGGTCCTTCCGCGCCACCTGATGCTCAGGAGAGGGATCGGCGTCAGCAAGAACGGACGGTGTGAAATCCCCATGGTACTGATGGATCAACTCGTCGAGGGAGACGTCCTCCCACCGCTTGCGCCTCAATTCGCTGAGGGCTTCGTGGACGGCGATCTTCTGCGCCCAGGTCGTGAAGCGGCTCTCTCCACGGAACGACTTCAGGTTGTCCAGGACTTTGAGCAGGGCGTTCTGAACGAAACCCTCGATGTCAGCTTGCGTCACGTTGGTACGGTCCGCCAGGGCGTGGCCAAGTCCTCGCACCAGAAAGGCGCGCAGGTCATCCAGAGCCTTGGCCTGGTCAGGACCAGGAGTGCCCAGGGCAGCAAGCCATTCGTCGTTGGTCCGTTCCGTCACCGAGCGTCGTCCCCCATCCTCGCGAGTATAGCATCAGCAGGAAACGGAGGCAATTGGGATGCGGCAGGGAGGCCGGTGCTCGACCAACCGATGGCGGGGGAAGCAGCGAGGGCTCGCGAGCCTAGATCTGCCGGCTGGCCGCGTCCAGGCTGGCTCTGCCGGCCCGGCGCTGCGCAGTGAAGCTGGGCGACAACCCGGGGAGTGCACGTTGTTCAGTTGGCAGGAATCAGGGGGAAGACGCGAGGACCCTAGCCACCGTGATGGCGCACCAAAGAGCGGATCTCGGTCACAAGCTGGGTAGTGTCTATGTCCTTGAGCAGATACCGAGCAGCGCCGGCAGACCGAGCAGCCGCCTCCTCATCGGCATCGGGATACGACGTGAGGACGATTACGGCAGCGCCAGGACACTGATCGCTGAGCCACCGAAGCGCCTCGAGCCCCTGTCCATCGGCCCTTTTCGTCTCTACCAGCATCACCTCCGGCTGCAGCTCCAAGGCCTTCTGCAAGCCCGTCTTCCAGCAGCCGGTACAGCCGATGATCTCGATGTCGGGTGCCGCATTGAGGCGAGATTGAAGCGCCTCGCGCACGCCTTCGTGATCGTCAATGATGACCAATCGCGTTAGGTTCATTGCGCCCCGTCCGTCTCCGCAGCAGCTCGCTCCAAGTATAGGACAACGCCTGGGATGGATTAAGTGTCATCTGTACCAGATTCGGGCGTGACTCATGTACCGAGGACCTGGCGACGGCACCTAGCCGCGCCGCTGGCGATTTCGTGCACAAACACCTTAGTAGCGCCCGCTGTGCCCGTAGCGTCTGTTCGGCTGTGGGTGACGACTGGGGAGGCTTGACCCACTGCACAAGCTCCCACCTGCCCCGGTTGACGGTGGGCGGTGCACGTGGTATTCTCTAGGTCGTGGACAGTAAGCGTAGGATCAAGGCTGTGGGCATGCTGTCTGGCGGGCTAGACAGCACGCTGGCGACCCGGATTATGATGGACCAGGGCATAGAAGTCACCCCGCTCCACGTTCGGACGGGGCTCACGTACGCACGGCGCGAACAGCTGACGGGGAGAGGTTCGGCAGCCCCATCGCGGGCCGAGCAAGCGGCCCAGATGTTGGGGCTGGACCTGGTGACGATTGACGTCTTTGACGCCTACATCCCCGTGATCCTGAACCCGCGCCACGGCTATGGATCGGGTATGAATCCGTGCGTTGACTGTCGTGCCTTTCTGCTGCGCCAGGCCAAGGCCTGGATGGAAGCCCACGACCATCAGTTCGTCTTCACCGGCGAGGTGCTGGGACAGCGGCCGAATAGCCAGATGCGACCGTCGTTGAAGGTAGTGGAGCGGGAAAGCGGCCTCGAGGGCCTCCTGCTACGACCGCTGTCGGCGAAGCTGCTGGAGCCGACGATTCCCGAAGAGCGGGGCTGGGTGGACCGAGATACACTGTACGGCATCAGCGGGAGGAGCCGCAAGCCGCAGATCGCGCTGGCGGAGGAATTCGGCATCACGGAGTACGCACAGCCAGCCGGTGGCTGCTGCTTCCTGGTTGACGAGAGCTACTCCCGCCGATTGCAGGACTACCTCGATCACGAGGGTCCGGACGCTCTGACCAGCGAGCGGGCGTTCCTACTGGCCCTCGGGAGGCACCTGCGGCTGCCGTCAGGGACGAAGGTGATTGTGGGCCGACACAAAGAGGAGAACGCCTACATCGCCACCCAACGAGGTCAAGGGGTCCTGATGACCACAATTGACGAGGCAGGGCCCACGACACTCGTTGAGGGTGATCCGACCGCGGAAGAGGTCGAGCTGGCTGCCAGGGTCACGGCGCGTTACTCCGCAGCCAGGGACAGGCCAGCCGTACGCGTTGAGATCAGAGACGCGCGGAAGGGTGCCAGCACAGCGAAGGTGCTGGCCGTCGATCCAGTCTCACTCGACGAGATCCACGCATTGATGGTATAGGCTGTGCGGCTTTCGCTGGGCCACTTTGGCCCACACCGTAGTCAAGGTGTCGCAGCTCCTCTAGAGGGGCACGTCCACGGTCACACGGGTACCTTGGTCCGGAACCGAATCAACGACACACTGGGCGCCAATTGACTCCGCTCGTTCCCTCATGGTCAGCAGCCCCCAGCTGTTCCTCGCGGTGTGTTCATCCTTCGAATCGAAGCCGACGCCGTCGTCGCTGATGGCAAGCCTAATCGCAGCAGCCCGCTCCGACAGGTCGATGATCACCTCGCTGGCCTGGGCGTGTTTTGCCGTGTTGTACAAGGCCTCCTGAGCGATCCGGAAGAGCGCGTTCTCAACGGGTGTTGGGAGGTTGCGCTGATCGTGAAGATGATCGAGCACGGTGACCCCGATTCCCGTGCGCGACGAGAAGGTGCCGGCGTACCAGCGCAGTGCGGCAAGCAGGCCATAGTCATCCAGCACCGAAGGGCGGATATCAGACATAATCCGGCGTATCTGCTCATTTGTCTCCTCGACCAGCGAGAGGGAGCTTTCGATCCGAGAGCAGAGCTCCGTCAAGTCACGTTCAGCCAGCCTGGACCTGACCAGCGACAGGTTGAGGTCGAGCGCCGTCAGGTTCTGGCCCACGCGATCGTGGAGCACGCGGACGACGCGTCGCCGCTCCGCCTCCTCGGCCTCTCCGAGCCGGACCATGGCATCGCGAATCCGTTCGCCCTGCTCCCGCAGCGAATCGAGCAGACGAGCCTGCTGGATGGCCACGGCGACCGAATCGGCCACTTCCTGCACGATAGGGCCGTGCTCCGGATCGAAGCCGGCCAGCCGGTCCACCCCCAGTCCAAGCACACCGATCAGCTGCCCGCTCGCACGGATGGGGGCCGCAAGATACGAACGCAGTCCGACATCGCGTGCGGCTTGAACGAGGGGGGCCGACTGCGGTAGCTCAGCGATGTCCCTGATGTAGAGGTGACCAGATCCCGCTGGCAGCCGCTCTGTGTACGCCCAATCTGTGAGGGGGAAGCGCGCACCTGAGGCGGCGACGCCGTCAGTAGTATCTTGGTCGGCCGCAAGGACGACCACCTCGCCAGATTCACGGTCGAAGAGATCGATGGCAGCCCGCTGGCACGGCACCAGACGTCGAAGGTGGCGTAGCGCCGACTCAGCCACCTCCTGCATCGATTTCGCACCAAGGATCGCCTGGTCGATGTCGCGCAGAATCTCCATACGCTGGATGTTGCGCCGCAAGCTGTCCTCCGCCGTGCGGCGCTGTACCAGCTCGTTCTGCAGAGCATCGTAGAGGCGAGCGTTCTCCAGAGCAACGGCAATCTGGTCTGCCACGATCTCGAGGGTCAGCCGGTCGGCATCGGTGAAGGCACCAGAACGGGGGCTCTGGACATCGAGCACCCCGACTACGTCGCTGCCGCCATCGATTGGCACCGCCAGCTCGGAGCGGGTTGGCACAGGTCGGGGAAACAGCTCGAAGTACAGCGGGTCGCATTCGACGTCTTCTACCAGCAAGGTCTGCCGGTTCCGAGCAACCCAACCGGTGATTCCCTCGTCGATGGAGAAACGAAGCTTGCCCGGCTCATCGCCTCCGAACGCACCCTCGAGCGCGCCCACCACCAGTTCGCGGTTTTCCCGGTCGACGGTGAGGACGCCCACTTGATGGTAGTCGAAAGCGTCCTTCACGAGGCGGACGGCGGTCTCCAACACCTCATCCGGAGGCAACAGTCCAGCAATCCGATCGCCAATCTCGTTGAGCAGGGACAACTGGGTGACTCGTCTTTGCAGCTCCTCCGTTGCCTTGCGCTGCTCTGTGATGTCG
>JASFVG010000377.1:0-4946 GCA_050049955.1 Anaerolineae bacterium
CCGATCAAGCCTGTCGTGATCTGCCGTTTGCAGCAGGAACTGGAGGTGAATGATGAACCGAAGTGGGCGTGTGCGGATCGTTCTCAGCTCCATCCTTGGCACCGCGCTGCTCGTAGGGCTGAGCCTAGCCCTGGGTAATAGACCACCACTGGCCCGCGCCATCAACGCGGATCTCTTCGTCACGGCGACTGGCGCCGGAACCGCTTGCACCCAGGCTCAACCCTGCGCCCTCCAGACCGCCCTCAACCAGACCCAGGACGGCGACCGGGTCCACGTGGCCGCTGGCACCTACACCGGCGCTGGCGGTGCCGTGGTCTCCCTCACCCAGAGCATCGAACTGCTCGGCGGATGGAACGGCGCGCCCACCGGTCCCGTGGTGCACGACCGCGATGCCTTCCCAACCATCCTCGACGGCGAGAGGGAACGGCGCGTGGTCCTCATCGGTGAGTGGATCACGCCAACCCTGGACAGCTTCTTCATCACCGGAGGGAATGCCACCGCGCTGACGAACAGCTGCTTCGGTTCAGCCGGAAATCCCGCTGGCTGCGGTGGCGGCATTTTCGCCAACAACTCGCACCCCGTGATAGCCAACAACGTCATCACGGGCAACATTGCGGCAGTTTCCAACCTCGGTAGCCCCACCGGAACAACCGGCTACGGCGGGGGAATCTACCTCCGACTTTGCCCCAGTGGGGTTGTCGTCGGCAACCGGATCATCAGCAATGCCGCCAGCACGGCTTACCAGGGTATGGGAGGCGGCCTACACCTGCAAGGCACTTCCCAGGGGCTGGTGGTGGAAGGCAACGAGATTGTCGGCAACATCGCCTCGACGACAGGCAGTAGCGCCTGGGGTGGGGGCATCGGGGGCAACTCTTCATACGGTGTGCTGATCGCCGGCAACCTGATCGAGGGAAACCGCGGCAACGGCATTGGCGGCGGGCAGGGGGCGGGGCTCTACCAGTGGTACGGTTCCGCCGACTACCACGCCAACGTCGTGATCGGGAATGAGGGCACCCACGCGGTATACCTGGGGTATAGCGACTCTCGATTTGAGGGCAACTTGGTCGTGGACAACGCCGTCAAGTACGGGGTCCACCCAGCCTTTGGCTACCTTGGAAGATCGTCCACCCTCGTGAACAATGTCATCGCTCGTAGCGGGTCCCTTGCATCACTCTGGAGCCGCAACACCGCTGTCAGCCCGCTGACCGTCACGCTGATCCACAACACCATCGTGGGCACGGGCAGTGCGTACGGCGTACATGTCGACAGCAATCGTGTTTCGCTCTCAATACAGAACACAATCGTGGCGAGCCACACCTGGGGCGTCACGAACACCAATCCAGCCAGTTGCACAGTTGCCGCCGACTACACCCTGTTCTGGTCCAACGGCAACGACGGCTTCCGGGGAACCAACCCCGTGGATGGTGACCCCCGTTTCCGGAATCCTCAGTTTGGCGACTATCTCCTCGGCACCGGATCGGCCGCGATCGATGCTGGCCTGGACGCCGGGATCACGACGGACATCGATGGCCAGTGGCGTCCCCATGGTACGGGATACGACATCGGCGCCGACGAGGCCTACCTACCCCCCATAGCCAACGCGGGACCCGATCAGACCGTGCTCACCAACACCATCGTCACCCTCGATGGCAGCGGCGGCTCCGACCCCGACGGCGACCTACCCCTCGCCTACGGTTGGGCGCAGACCGGGGGGCCAGCGGTGACGTTGAGCAGTCGGACCTCCGTTTCCCCAACCTTCACAGCTCCTGCCAATCCTGCCGTACTCTCCTTCAACCTGACCGTGACCGACGCCACGGGCCTCCCCTCTATGCCAGACCAATGTGTCGTGACCGTCGGAGACCAGCCCTGCATCGGCCTGAGCGAGCTCGTCATTGAGGGCCCACCGCATGGAGACGCCGGCGTGCTCTACGCCTTCACCGCTGCTACGGCTCCCCCCGAAGCCAGCCCGCCCACCACCTATACCTGGTCCCCTCCACCCGGCAACGGGCAGGGCACGCCCACCGCGTCCTACCAATGGGCCGCTGGCGGCGTCCACCCCATTTCCCTGACCGCCGAGAACTGCGGCGGGCCAGTCGTGGCCAGCCATAACATCGCCATTCGGCCATCTACGCCAGCCCTGGGTGCTATATCCAACCCTGATGGCAGCGGAGATTACACCGTCGACTGGTCCGACGTCCCTGGAGCCGAGTTCTACATCTTGGAGGAGGACGACAATCCCGCCTTCTCCACTCCCATCACACCCTACGCTGGCGCGGACTCGCAAGTCTCCATCACCGGCCAGTCCGTCGGGACCTGGTACTACCGGGTCAGGGCCTCTTGCGGCGCTGGCGACAGCGACTGGAGCAATCCCCGATCCACCGTCGTCGAGGCTCGCGTCTACCTGCCCCTGGTCGTTAAGGGTTCGCCGTAGAGATCGGAGAGGATCGATCGCAATCCTGCGGCCCATCGCCAAACCGGCGTCCGCCACCACCCAAGTCGTAGGAATCCGGTCAATCCTGCTGATCTCGTGAATCACGTCCGAGTACCTCTTCCAACCGGCGACGCGTTTCCACCCCCAGATCAGAGCTGCGTAGTAGCGGCTCACGTGGTGAGACTGTCGCCTGCCCCAAGCATTGTTGAGGGGAATCCATCAGTCGTGCCCGCTTCACAGACCGTACCCAATCGAGACATACCAGCGTAGTAGGAATTCCAGTCGCTCTCGACGCACGGACCGTACAGGGGGAACGCCGACCATCGCGGTAACGACTTCAGTCGTTGCCGTCCTGAGCACAGACGAAGGGGGCTGCCGCGAACCCGGTTGGAACTTAGTCGGACCTTGCCATAGCGCCAGGTGCATAGTAGTATGCTCCCCTTGACGGCGAGGGCACGACCTGACCGTAGGAGCCCCACTCGCCTTTGCCCGAAGGCCCTCGCTGCGCCAGGGCCATTGCTGCACCCGCAGGAAGCCTGAGCAATGCTCGAGTACCTCATCCTTGGAACTGGCCTCGGCTTCACCGCCGGCATCCAGCCTGGTCCCCTTCAAGCCTTTTTCCTGGCTAGCGTCGCCAAGCACGGCTGGCCGCGCACCCTCCCGGCAGCCCTCGCGCCCCTCCTCAGCGACGGCCCGATCGCGTTGCTCATCCTGTTCGTGCTCAACCGCGTCCCCGCCACAGCGACGCAGTTCCTGCGAGCAGCCGGCGGTATACTCCTGCTCTATCTTGGCTGGTCGAGCTTCAGGCAATGGCTGCAGCCGACGGAAGACACTCAGCCGCGGGATGGCAAAGCCCCGTCCACCCTTCTCCAGGCCGCCGCCGTCAACATCCTCAATCCCGCTTCCTACCTCGGCTGGAGCCTGGTCCTGGGCCCCACCTTCCTCAAAGCGTGGCGCGAGAGCCCGGGAAACGGCATCGCCTTCGTCGCTGCCTTCTACGCCACCATGCTCATCGTCAACGCCGTCATCATCACCCTCCTCGGCACAACGCGCTTCCTCGGAACCCGCGCCCGCCGGACTCTCGTCTTGGTGTCAGCCATTGCGCTGGCGATCCTGGGCGCATATCAACTTGTATCCGTCCTCTTGGCGGCGTTGGTGGCCTAGCCCGCGCTTCATCATCCCTCTCTTTACGTACGAAGGAAAGCCCTCGCTAGACACCAAGAGGTCAAGCGATGTGATCCACAGGGTATGTGACGCACCGATGCGCTCTACCACGCGGCCGACTTGCATAGGCCTTGGTACCACCAACTGGAGGGAAAATGAACTCAGACCCCTGTGTCAAAGCTCAGCTCCACCGGAGATACCCGCTCGCGAGTCTCCTCATCTACAACGCTAGCACGATTCTGCACTTCCTCCTCGGCAGCATCGGCATCTACTTAGCCTACAGCTTCTCAACATGGGCCGGGATAGGCGCTGGCGCACTCTACCTGGCCTTCTCGTTCGTAGTCTTGTACGTGATCATGCCACTTGCTGTCTGCACCAACTGTTTCTACTACCGCACGGACGACTCACTCTGCGTCTCGGGCCTGAACGTGATCTCCAAGAAGGTGGCTCAGGAGGGGGAGCCTAGGCTTTTCGCCAGCCGAGCGCAAGGCCTTCTTAGTCACAACAACCTCTATGTGGTAGCCCTGATGGCACCCGTCGTGGCTATGATACCCGGCCTCATCATCAACTTCACCTGGCTGCTATTCGGTCTATTCGCGGCTTTACTCGGCTTGCTGCTGTTTCGGTTCTTCGTCATCCTCCCCAGAATCGCCTGCCTCCACTGCTGCGCCAAGCACCGCTGCCCCCAGGCGGAGGCCATGGGCGTTCGTGAGTTGTAGGTGCCCCCTGCGCTGGCGCTCGCACCGGCGACCCTTGACATCAACCACGCGCCGCGGGGGTGACGCGATCTGGGGTGAAGGGACCACGGAAGCTCTCTACGAGCTGTTCTCTGCCGATTTCGTAGAAAGCTATCCTCCTCCCGGAGTGGAGCCCAACCGGGAGACCTACTAGCAGAACGTGCAAGCATTCTATGCCAGTCATCCCGACCTAGAGTGGCCTACCGAGGAGATCGTCGCGGAGGGGGACAAGGTCGCAATCCACCTGTCGGCTCGCGGCACGCACGAATGCGAGTTCTGGGGCGTTCCCCCTTCCGGCAAGGAGGTGGTGCAGGGGAGAATCAGCATTAGCCGCTTCGAAGGCGGGAGGATCTTCGAAGAATAGGGCTTCGACAACTGCTGCTAGGCGCTGGCTTCGGAGGAGTAGCTCGACGTCATTCCGGCTCCTACCCCCCTTACAGGAGCAGCCGGCGGCAGTTGGTCAACGCTGGCTGTTACCAGGTCGTGTCGGACGGGCTCGCTAGTTTCGCCGAGGCCGCTGCTCCGAGACACGGCCAGATCTTGCCGAGCAGGCAGCCACCACCACGGTTGTGACGCGCCGTCAACGCTCCGCTAACAGCGATGCTGTATGATGG
>JASFVG010000378.1:0-4937 GCA_050049955.1 Anaerolineae bacterium
GTTGCAGAAACCCACAGAGGCCCGGGTCGGCGAGACTCGAATCCGCCCTGCCGACGGGATGGTCATGGTCTACGTCCCGACCGGAGAGTTCAAGATGGGCACCGGCGGGCTTGGCTGGATCCGGCGAGCTCTCAGTCCAAGGGATCGAGAACGATCTGGGTTCGGTGTTTATATCTTCTCCGATGAGCGCCCTCAGCACACCGTCTACCTGGATGCCTTCTGGATTGATCAGACGGAGGTAACGGTGGGTATGTTCCGTATCTTTGTCGAGGACACCGGATATGAGACCACCGCAGAGCGACAGGGCTGGGGAAAGCCCTGGACAGATGGCCCTCAAGAGCTGGAATGGCCCCACGTGAACGGTGCCGACTGGCAGCATCCCCGTGGCCCTGGATCGAGCGCCGTGGATGACCACCCGGTGACGCAGGTCAGTTGGGAGGATGCGGCGGCCTACTGCGCCTGGGCTGGAGGGCAGTTGCCGACGGAGGCACAGTGGGAGAAGGCGTGCCGGGGAATAGATGGCCGGATGTGGCCCTGGGGCAACACCTACGACGGGAACTGGGTGAGCTCGTGCGAAGCCCAGTGCCCGATTGAGCGCTGGAAAGACGATCGCTACGACGATGGATATGCTTTCACTGCACCCGTGGGGAGTTTCCCGGACGGGGCCAGCCCCTACGGTGCATTGGACATGGCTGGGAACCTCTGGGAATGGGTGGCCGATTGGTATACGGATGACTACTATGGTGAGTCCCCTTACGAGAATCCATTGGGCCCGGACTGGGGCACCGTCCGCGCAATGCGTGGCGGCGCGTGGTACGACACGGACGTATGGGCGACTTGTAGCGTCCGGCACCAGAATCCCCCCTCGGATCTGTACGACGATGTGGGTTTTCGCTGCGCCGTTCCGGACCAACCCTAGGCAGGTGTCCAAGTCCCTGTCTTCCACAGGAACAGGAGCTCAAGTAGTGACGGAGTTCAAGATCCTTACCCTGTTGGCCTTGCTGGCCATGATCCTGGGAATGGCGGCGTGCGGCTGGCAGCGCACCGACTGAGGTTGCGGACCAGAAGGCTGCAGATTCGAATTCTGCCGAGGGTACTAGAGATCGCATAGCCCTGTGGCCGTACTAGCCAAACGCTCCCTTGCTCTTCATCCGCGAAGACCCGAGAGCGTTCGCTCCTCCCTGTCGCCCCCGCGCCACAAGCACGTCGCCACCACCCCAGAAGAAGAATCCGAAGATGACGACAGACAGACGGGCCGTGTTTCGACGATGGAGTGGGGTTGACGCAAAGCTGGTGTAGCGCGGACCTGGGGACGGTGATCCCTGGGGGTCGGCGGGACGGATGCTTGCTAGATTCCGGCCTGGTCCTCGGGATCTCCGCGGAGGCGGCGGCGTCACCCCAAGGCTTGGCGGACGCGGCGGTGTACCATTATCATCCCTCGCTGGAGCAGGTGCGGACCTGGATTCGGGAAGCACGGATGGAGATTGGCGATGAGGGGACGGGGAGCGGATACGAGCATTTCTTGGTTCAGTTACCTCAACTTCCTGAAGTCTCCGTCGGCCCCCCGAGCGTAGCGTTGAGCTGGTGATCGCCTCACTGAAACCGCAGGCCGAAGGTCGGCACCACGCCGGACCCGGCAACACCGCGTGGCACGGCCGTAGAACACGACTCAACGATGATTGCGGCAGACATCGCTCGTCATAGGCTTCACAGCCACCGAGTCGGTCAGCGCGGGCTCGAGCAACCAGGCCAGGCAGTGTCATGGTTTGGCGCGATGCAGGCTCAGGATTATCCCAACGCCAAGTGGGCCGTAGGCATTCGCAGTCGTGGCTCCACCGACGCCACCGTCGGGCAGGACATCGCCGGCGGGACCATTATCCGTACCTGGCTGATGCGAGGTACGCTACACTTCGTGGCGCGCTCAGACGTGCGCTGGATTCTTGCATTACTGGCGCCGCGAATCATCGCGCAGAGCGCGCGCCGCTACCGGCACCTCGACCTCGACGAGCGCGCATTTGCCGACAGCTATGAAGCGCTTGCCAGAGCCCTGGAGGGCGGCAAGCGATCGGCGCGGGCAGAGCTCCTCGGAGTCCTGGAGCAAGCAGGCATTGCGATCAATGGGCAGCGAGGTTACCATATCCTGCGCCGCGCAGCTCTGGACGGGCTCATCTGTCTTGGCCCCATGCAGGGCCGCCAACAGACGTACGTGTTGCTCGACGAATGGGTGCCTAGGGGCCAGCCCCTGAAACGGGGCGACGCATTGGGCGAACTTGCCGCGCGGTACTTCCGGAGTCACGGGCCGGCAACTGTGCAGGATTTCGCCTGGTGGTCCGGTCTGCCGGCGGCAGATGCACGAGCCGGTCTCGACGCCGCAAGCGCCCGACTTCACCAGCTGGCATTTGGGGGACAGACCTATTGGTCAGCTCCGATCGAGGCACTCTCCTCGGGACGAAGGCCAGCCGCCTATCTGCTACCCGCCTATGATGAGTACCTCCTGGGCTACAAGGCGCGGGACGCCGTGCTTGACGACAAGCATCATGAACCGGCGGTTTCCCGGGGTGGGATATTCCGGCCCGTTGTGGTCTTGGACGGGCAGGTTGTGGGCGTCTGGAAGCGGACGCTTGAAGCTGGGTCGTTGGTCATTGCCCCTAGTCTGTTCGCTTCGCTCACGGAACCGGAGAGCCAGGCCCTTCATGAGGCAGCGGGCCAGTATGGCGCGTTTCTTGGTCAGCCGGTGGTGGTTACTCAGTAGTTGGCTCGCTGGCAGCCAGCACGCCGCGCAGCCGGCGTGGGCCGGGGCCAACTGATATTGGCGAAGAGGGCGGCGGAGGACCAGCCGGCTGAACCTGCCGATGTCGGAGAGCCAGTATCGGATTGCGCTGCTGAGCACCGGTTGGTTCCACGGCATTAGCCTCCCCGTCAAGGAAGAGGAGGTGGATCTGTCTGAATACTTTGACTATCACGACGCCTACCAGCAGATCGGGCGCTTCTTGGATGACGTGTATATCCACAAGCGGATCCACTCCGCTCTCGGCTATGCTAGCCCCGCCCACTTCGAGATGCTCTATCATCAAGGTGCAACCGTTCACTAACTACCTGTCCACCAAACTGGGGGAGGCCCAACTATACCCCAGATGTCAACAGAGCCTAGTTCCACAAGAAAAGTGCCGGGAAACGTCATATGGAGAATCTCTGCAATATCCAGACTATGGGTTCTCCTACGGACCTATTCTCTACAATCACCCACTCTGCCTACTCTACAGAAAGGTTCTGTAAAAGTATGAATTGGGCGCTTCGCTGGATAAGGTTCTGGAATTTCGAAAGGAGTAACCTATGAAATCCATCTTGTCTCTAAATAAAAGACCTTGGCTTTTCTCATTTCTGATACTCATTTTCTGGATCATATGCAACCTATTGGTCGGAGTTGTGCTGGCCTTGATCCTTCAATTGGAAGACCAGACTCGAGTTCAGGCACCCTGGCCGCCGTTGCTGGCTAACCTCTTGGTGGTTTTCATCGTGGCACCTTTTGTGCTGGGTTTCCCTGGAAGAGGGCATACCTATCGCGAATACCTATCTGAAATCCGCCTGACCAAGATGCGACCACTACTGGGCTTGATCCTGTTGGGGTTGTCCTGTTACTTGATCCTCGCTTTATCGCAGGCTGCGGGTGTGCTGGTTTACCGTCTGATGGAGGGCTTGCTCGTTGATGGGAGTTTCATTCGCAGGTCATTCGTGCTGGCCAACGATCTGCCACCACGCTCTAACAGCTGGTTGAACTCGCTAACTTCGATTCCTGAAGAAGCTGTGTGGCGTGGCGTGGTCCTGGCGGTATTCTTGCGCCTCCATGACCAGCGCAAATCCATCATCTTCAGTGCCTTGGTTTTCGGCGCAATGCATATTGTCACAGTCGTCTACTGGCAATCATTGATCTTCGCGGTAGGTAATGTTGTCTGGGCAGCCATCATCGGCCTATTTTATGGCTATGTTACGCTCAAAACCGACAGCCTGCTGCCCGCTATGATCGTCCATTACCTGGGAAATCTCTTCGTCGGTGCTATCACCGCCTATATTCAGGCCAACGGTTCCGTCCAGCAAGTGGCGGTTTATGGGATCGTGTTTACATTCGGGATCATCCCAACCATTCTGATGATACTTTGGACACGCGTCTTCACCCGTTGGCCTATCATGCAGAAATCATAGAGAGAATGCTCCATGAAGAGAATCGAGTTACAGCTTCAAGCGCCTAACTTCAGTCCTGTGCCAAGCAACTCGCTGGAGACGAGATTGCTGTCGAGCTTTTGGTCCAGGTGTATTCAGTGTCGCGGCATTGCGGAACAACCACGTTGCACTGTGACGACCGCTTCGCGGCTCAGCCCGGGGTCTCTAGTCAAACCGCGCGTGTGCTCAACGACCTCGGGAATGGCGGTGGGCCTGTCAGGTACGCTGATGGCGGTGGGTTCCGGTTCGCAAGCAAGATCCTGGTTGGCGGGATGAAGGAGAAGGTCACTTGGAGACAAGGACAGGCGTCGACTCGGAGGACCTGCTGAGACTGTATGAGGTGACCATTGGTGAGATGAACTTCTTCCTGGAAGCGCACCAGAAGCGAATCGAGTTCTGTTCAGGCCTTGTGTCGGCACTGGTGACGGTTACAGCAGTCGGTCTCTTTCAGGCCTCAAAGTGGTATCATTAGGCTTATCTCTGTGCCTCTCCGATGCCGATTTGCGCCGCTTCAAGTATTGCGATTCGGAGCACACGGAGGGTCGACTAACGGTTGTTGGAGTGTACCACGATGCGTGCAAAGCTGGAGCAGGCGCTGGGCCTGACGAATGCTGCAGCTGTAGGTGAGGGAACTGACTCCTACTTGAAGTGACCCCCAAAGACTGGACACTTTTCAGGCCATTCTTAGTTCCAAGTCGAGGACGAGAGTATGCTCCTCT
>JASFVG010000379.1:0-4913 GCA_050049955.1 Anaerolineae bacterium
CCGCAATCATGAGCACGAGCAGACCCAAGACGGTTCCGATGATGGTGAGTCCCCTGCGCCCGCGAGAAGACGGCTTGCCCTGTGTATCAGTCCCCTGCATGATGCCCCGCACGGTCGCCAGGAACATGAGCACAGTGAGCGCATACGCAGGAACCATCTGCCAGCGGTACCCTTCGAAGACCAGATGGATCAGGGCGAACAGCACGGCCAGACCAGGCACGTAGGCCATCCAGCGTGGCCTCCTGGGTCTGGGTGCGAAGAAACTGAGCAGTGACAGCGTAAGGGCCAAGAGAGTCAAGGTCTCAAACAGTCGCATGACGGATACCTCCTTCATCGGATGATCCCGCCCTAGCTGGTGGCTCGTAGACTGCGCAGATCGAGCCCATAGACTGAATAGTCCAGCGGCACCACATAGTTCATGAGATGGGTGTGAGTGGATTGACCGCTATGCCCGCCTATTCCATGCAAGATAGCTATGCTGGCACGAGGCGCCGAATCTGGGTATCATCTTTGACAGCAGAGCTCGAACCCATCTGTACTGTGCAGACTTCCTGTGGTGTGACCCATGAGCCAGCTCCTCTCTGTAGTGTAGCACACGCCAGCCAGCATCATTGGGCAAGCCGCCCAACGGGCAGGATTCTGATGGCGGGAAACCGCCACATCACCCATGTTGGACTCGGCCGACGTCTAGGATTGTACTCTTGCTTGGGATCTGGACAAACGCTCTTGGGAGGATCCAGTCCCCGTCGCGCCATTGAGGAAAACCCTGAGCGAAGGGGAGAGCTGGAAAGAACAAACAGCGAACGATCAACGAAACTGCTGGATCGAGCCGACCGCACATTGGCCCCCTGCTCGGCATTGCTGGGAGCTAGCCATTCCTCAGGGCCGTCAGGCGCAGAATCGTGCTAGTATCGTGGACTCAGCCGGTCAGGGCTCGCGAGAACTGCTGGCCGCAGAGGAACGGTGCCAAGCATGGTGTGCATCTACCCGCCGGCACAGCGTGCCGCTTGCCTAGCTGCGACAGAGGACAAACCCACTTATCTCCAGGTAGGTTCGAGTACCCTCGGCAGAATGCAGATCTACAATCTTCTGGTCCGCAACCCCAATCCGGGTCCACTCGATGGATCCGCTGCATTCCACCGACCGTAAGACGATGCCCTAGGCCAACTTTGTCGGTCCCTTACAGCTGGGTGAGCCATTAACCCAGTCGGAGCCTCACCCCAAGCGCGCTCAGTGCCCTCGGATTGAAGGAGACCAGGATAGACAATCCCGCAACCTAGAATCAGCCCAGTCATTCACCCCGGGGCTGGCTTCGACGAGTCAGCCCTTGCTAGCGGCCCCTGGCCTGGATCGGCTCACTCATCAGGCTCAAGTCGTGGTCATCACCGGCACGAGCTTCCGGCCTCAGCGCCTGAAAAAGGAGGTGGCTACCGTTTCCACACCGTCGTAGCGAACGCCTCTTGTTCGTCATCCGTGGACAGGAGTTGCGCTTGCAGCGTCACCCCTACAAGTGGCCTAATCACGGGCGAAAACTGACACTTCGTCTCGCCGATTGCCCAGCCACTGGCGAACTGCAGAGCGTATGGTATTCGAGGAAGATCTAGCCTACTCTCCTTCGTCCAACGTCGCGATTAGCTTCTCGATAGGCTCTCTGGTGCCGTCTTCGCATCCAGAATATCCTGCCCTGGTAGGACAGCGGCCCGATGTTATGATCTTGCCGTTCTGCACGACTTCACGACTGTTCAATTGCTCAATGGTAATCAAATCATCTCTGGAGAGTGTCACGTTCGCACCGTGTTGAGCTGCAATAGCTTTCTCTTGTCTGTAGCACTCCTTCACAAGTTCGGTATTTCCTCCGATAACGGCTTTACTCCAGCTGCGAGACATGGGATGATCACCGCATCAAAGTCTGTCAGGTCTACATCGCCGACGAGCAAGTCGGGAGTTATGGTCCTTGTTTCGCTCTTGTAAGGGTCATAGGCAAGCGAAGCAATCCGAACCTCAAAACCCGAATCGTCAAGCATATCGATCATCACGCCAAGTTCGTTGTCAGTGATATTTGGCATATCTTCGGAGTAACAGCTTCGGATAACGATTAGCACCTTGCAGCCTGAACCAGTGCTCGGCGATACTGGTGTAGGAGCACCGGTCGGCGGTACTGGCACGGAAGTAGCAATTGGCTCATTAAGGACTCTACCACAACCGACCAACAACGTGACCAGTGCTAGACCAATCGCTAGCCAGATTTCCTATCTGCTGTGCATCGCTTGCCTCCTTTCCCTGCATGCAGTCGCGATCTGCAGTCGCAGCTTGTAGCGATGCGACTGCGCGTGCTCGCGGCGGGAGCTGAGCCGCCACGAGATTCACAGCCTCCGCCGCCAGCGCGGCGACGTCGTCCTCCCGCCGCAGGACTTCACTGGCACCGACCACCTGCTCCCCGTCGACCGCACCAACCTGGCCCTCGAACACGCCCGCGCCCGCACAAACCCTGTCGCGCCCACCACCCGGACCCGGGAAGAGACCCTGGCCCATGGCCGACGGCTTCTTCGAGGCGAGCCCGGAGATTGCCCCGGATACTAGGGCCAACACGCCGCGCCGTTCTCTTTCCGCGCGGCTCACGGCGTGTGGTTCAGAAGAGAATCCTTCTTCCTGGGAGGTCGATCCTTCTGAAGCTCTCACTATACCCTCAGAAGTTCATCATCGGGGTCGTAACCAGCCTCCCAATCATCATCCTCTTCATACTCTACCGAATCCGCGTCGACGACACCATAGTATGTTGGTGCGACATCCCCGACGCCAGACACCACTTTCGCGACGTAGGCGATGGCGATGGCGTAGTCGGGCTCCATCCGCTTGCTACGTGGCAGTCTCCAAAGCCTCTGCCGCACGGTGCATCTTGGCGATGATATCAACATCAAATGGGCAGCGCTCGAGACACACCTCGCACTCGATGCACTCCGACGCTTTGACCGGGAGGGAGGCATATAGCTCCCGATTGTACTGCTCTGAAGTGCGTGTGCCGCTGTAGAACTCGACATACGCTAGGCAATAGATGACGAAGGGAATGTCGATCTCTTGCGGACAGGGAAGGCAGTGTTTGCACCACACGCACTGTCCGCGCAGTCGGTCGGTCAGCTCGTCGTGGAGGGGGGCGAACTGCTTGTCCTCATCGGATGCTTCCAGGTAGCGGAGGGCCTGGCGCATCTGGTCGGCGTTGCGGGGGCCAGGCACGGCGGCAGCGACGGGCTGCGATAGGACATAGTGCAGGCATTGGGCCGGCGTGATGCCGGTCGGGCGACCCTCGCTCGTCAAGAGCCGACCGCCGTAGTAAGGTTTTATGGCGATGACACCCACCTTGTGCGCGGCACAGGTATCGAGTAGCGCCGCGCGCCCCGGATCGCCGGGATGCTGGAAGAGGTTAACTGGGAACATAAGGACATCAACCAGGCCCGACTCGACCGCCATTCGAGCGATGTCCACACTGTGATTGCTGAGGCCGATGAAACCAACATGACCATCGCGCCGGTACCGATCCAGTCGTTCGATACCCTGCATCGCCCAGTTCTGCCACAACGACTGCGAGTCAACCATAGTCAGCATGGCGATCTCGACGTGGCCGTTTCCCAGGCGGTCGAGGGCCTGATCGAAACAGCGCTGGCAGTGATCGACCGGTTCGTGGTAGACAAAGCCCCAGTGGAGGCAGAGCCCCAGGCGTTCGCGGTGGCGGCGCACCGCCGGACCGATGGCCTCCCAACAGTCGGCGTGGGCGTCCAAGGGATCGTTGTAGACGAGATCGATGTAGTTGGTGCCGGCCGGTACGGCCAAGTCGAGCACCGCATCCACGTTCTCGCGGTTGAATGTCAGGTGCTCGGTGCCTAGGCCGACTACACCGACCTCGAGGCCGGTCCTGCCCAGGATTCTGGTTTCCATACCCATCGGTGTTCCCCCTCGTGTCGGCGGTCGTCGAGCAGCCATACGTCAACCGCCCAGTCAATCTCGGTGGGAGACTCTCGGTTGTGTTTGGATCTAGAGGCTGCTGTCGGCTTGTTTCAGGCGCTTCCGCCGCCTCCGCGTCCCGGGTCATGTGACATCTCCAACCAGAGCATCGATCTCCTCCCTACTCGCTGGCAGATGGGAGGACGCCTCCCTCTCGCCACTCCAAGTGCTCGTCGGATAGCCTCGAGGCAGGGCTTCGCCTTTAGGTTGCGTTTCCCCCCTGCGACA
Source organism: Anaerolineae bacterium (assembly GCA_050049955.1). Lineage (GTDB taxonomy): Bacteria > Chloroflexota > Anaerolineae > B4-G1 > B4-G1 > SKLM01. The sequence continues at coordinate 4,225 of JASFVG010000379.1, forward strand.
AGCGACGGCTAGTATATTCCCCCCGATCCTGCGTGTCAGTCCTTGCTGCCGAATCCTGGGGATGGGGACACGGATACGGAGCCCAGCCCGCTACGGGACCTGCAACGGCTGGGCAGGGAAGCCCAGTCCAGACCTGCCCTGACCCTCTCGTGGCCCCCCGCGTTGCGCACAACGTACTTCACGCGCACCCTCTCCCAGGAGAGCAAACCACGTGACGAAGTAGAACATATGTTCTACCATACGACCCACTCCCCCCATCCGGCCCGCCGGCGGGTGCTCGGCGCCGGCGGGCCGGGGCAGCCGTCCGAAGCCCCGGAGACGCATGGACAGCCATTCACAGCCTGCCTACGACCGCTTCGAGTCAGCACTCTACAAACTCCTGTTCCTGATCCTGCGGACCATCGGAGTGTAACCGAATTGACCAGCCGGCCATGCACCGCCACCCGCGCGGACGGGAACCCATGCAGAGCCTGGGCCGTACGCGGCTCCGACCCGGCCCTCTGCGCAGCCCACGGGGGAGGGCGGTCGCCGGTCGAAGCGCCTCCGGGCAACGTCAACGCCCTTCGTCACGGCTACTATGCTGCCCGCCCGGAAGTCGCTGGAGGCGACTCGCCGCTACCAGAGGACTGTACCATCGACGCGGTGATCGACATGCTCTACCACAAGCAGATTCTCCTAGACGACTTCAT
>JASFVG010000380.1:0-4908 GCA_050049955.1 Anaerolineae bacterium
CGGAACCTCTCCTCACTGTGTCTCAGTGCCTCCTCTGCTTGTTTGCGGTCGGTGATGTCGTGGGCGATGACCTGGATGGCATGGATCTCGCCCTGACGTTCCAGGGGGGTGGTGAAGGCCTCCAGCCAGCGCCTTGATCCGTCGCTCCGGATAGCCTCGACCTCAAGATAGTCAGGGGAGGCTCCCAGGCCTGCTCTCGAGAGGATCTCCGTGTGCTGGGGCAGATCGTCAGCAGGGACCACGCCCAATTCGGAGAAGGGCCGTCCCACCAGTTCCTCCCGTGGACGCTGGGCGATCTCGGCCCCTGCAGGGTTACAGTCGATCACGGTGCCGTCCAGGCCGACCAGTGCGATGGCATCGGCGGAAGACTCGAACAGCGTACGGTAGCGTGCCTCGCTCTCGGCCAGCCTAGCCCGTCGGTGGTCTGCCAAGCGGGTTCGCTGGTGGGCGAGGACCAGCGCCAGTGCTGACCCAATCCCCAAGAAACTCACCGGTTCAAGCAGCAGCCGGGTCAAAGGCAGGTTCGGCATGAACCCGGATAGTACGATCAACCCGGCCAGATTGACCGCGATGTACACGAGCATAACCTGCCACGGCAGTATCAAGCTTCCAAACAGGATAGGCATCAGAAGGTAGTTGAGCTCGAAGATGTCGAAATCGAGGAGTGCTATCGCCAACAGGACCGCGGAGGTGACGGTGATCGTCAGGCCGGCCGCCAACTGATGGCGCCCCGTCCTGCTCAGCCAGTACACAGCGGCCCAGAGGACGAGGCTGGCCACGACCACCTGGAAATCACCGTCCTCCAGCAGGGTGCTGTCACGCAGGATCAGGCTGGGCATCGCTGCGAAGATCACGGCCAGCGGCAGGGCAATGACCAGAAGCGATGCCAGCCACCGCGCCTGCAGGCGCTCCTCCGGGTCCACTACAGACGGCAGCGGTTCCGTCAGCCGTCTCCACACCTCCGAGATCCTATTCCAGAGTCCCATGATGCTCCTTCCTCCTGGCGGCATTTGGACGCCTGGCGCTCCTCGCGGGAACGTGGTCAAAGGCGACGGGGCGCACGAGGTACCCTGCCCACACCGCCGTCCCCACTGGTCCGCCCCCTGGGTTTGCCCGAGAGGTCAACAGGTGGCGACCCGAACGACCGCGGAGAGCCAGTAGGGATCGGCTTTGGCGTCGGACGCGAGTCTATCCTACCATCGGTGCGTTGACAAGCCCGCGGATGCCCTCACCGACTGCCGGCTGGGCACTGGCCCCAGAGCCACCTACCCCCTGCGCGGCCACGACCGTAGGCTGAACGCCCCGGCAGGACCTGTTCGTCTCTCCACGGGACTTCGGAGGTCTTACGGGCTTTCGGGCGGTTCCGGTTGGACCCAGGATCCAGTCTTTCCTGTGACAGGGTTTGTTGTATAATGGCTGCACGGGTTTCGTGTCGGTCTATACACAAGGAGTCCGGCGATGGAAGAAGCCCCGAGAACTCCGCCCAAGGGCGATCTCAGTGCTGCTGCGGCTCGAGCCCGGGCCGCCTTCGACTGGAACACGGCGCAATCCCTCTACACTCAGGCCCTGGCAGAGAGGCCCGCAGGAGATCGTGAAACCACCTTCGCTCTGCTCGAGGGGCGAGCCGAGTGCCGCCGTCACCTGGGTGATCTGGCAGCCTGGGAGGCCGACCTGGCGGCCATGGCCAGGCTGGCGGGGGAGCTGGGCGACGTGAGCCGCCAGATCCGGGTTCTGAATCAGACGGTCGGCCTGCGGCTGTATCAGGGTCGGTTGGACGAGGTCCGGCAGGTGGCCGAGAAGGCCGTTGCTCTGGCCAGGGATTGGGACGACGTCACCCTGGAGGCCGACAGCCTGCTGTCCCTCGGTTGGGCCTGCACTGCCCTATCCGACTGGTCCCCGGCGCAGAAGGCACTGGAGCGGGCGCTACACCTCTCCCAGCAACTCGGCCATCAGGGTGGCGAGGCAAGAGCGTTGTACTACATAGGCCGATGCGTTTCTCGCGCAGGGAAACGGGAGGAGGTGTTGGCCTACCTGGAGCCTGCGCTCGCGCTCTTCCGCCAGCTCGGAGACCGGGAGTGGGAGGGTCTAGCGCTGAACCTCCTGGGGATAGTGGCCAGTGACGTGGCCGCCCAGCGCGCCTACTACGAGCGGGCGCTGGCCCTCGCAGAACTGACTGCCGACAGGACGCTCCACTTCAGGCTTGTCAATAACCTGGCGCTGACCTACTGGCGGCTGGGTCTCTATCGCCGCGCCTGCGACTATGGAGAGCGCGCTGTGACCGTCGCGCGGGAGATGCAGTCGCCCCGCGCTCTTGCCTACGCTCTCGAAAGCCTGAGCAGGCCGACACTGGCCCTGGGCGAGGCAGAGCACGCCAAGCAGTGGCTGGAGGAAGGCCTCGACGTGGCTCGGGCGAGCGGCGACCGCCCGCTGGAGGCGGGCCATTGGGGCACGCTGGGCATGACCGCCCTGGCCCGGGGGCGACCGGCCGAGGCCCTTGACCTGCTCCAGAGGGCGGCCGACCTGGCGGGTGAGGTTGAGTTGCTCGGAGATAAGGCCACTGTGCTCGCGTGGCAGGGCGCGGCCCATCTTGCCCAAGGGCAGGCCGACGAGGCCCGAGCCTGCACTGCACAGGCCGTCAAGCTGCTGGAGGAAAGAGGGGCGCCGGGCGAATACCCACCTCAAGAGATCTGGTGGTGGCGCTACCGCGCCCTGACCGCGCCGCTCCCATCGGAACCGGAGAGGGGCGACGAGCGACGGCAGGGCGAAGCCTGGGCGGCCCTCGACCGGGCCCGCGAGGCGATGCTGGCCGGCATCGCCACCCTCAGCGACGAGGGCTTGCGACGCAGCTACCTCGGCCGGGTGGAGATCAACCGACAGATCGTGCAGGAATGGCTCCGCCACGCCGCCGCGCGCGATCTACCGCTCGAGCCGTTGACCGACAGACTCGCGGGCGAAAGCGACCTGCAGGCCCAGCTCCAGCGCATGCTAGACATCGGCGTGCGCCTCAACGCGCAACGGGAGGTCGGCGACCTGCCGCGCTACATCCTGGACGAGGTGGTGGAGCTCACCGGTGCCGAGCGGGCCGCTCTCTTCCTTCTCGACGACCAGGGGGACCGCTGGCTGGCGGCAGAGAGCACACCTCTCTTCGCACAAGAGGGGGGTACTGAGGAGGGGCAGTGGCTCGACGAGCATGCCCAACTCCTGGACGAGGCGGCCCAGAAGCGCGCGCCTCTTCTGCGCCACGTTCCGGAGGGCGTGCCCGAGCTAGAACAGCGCTCGCTCCTTAGCGTGCCCTTGCTGGCGCAGGGCAAGCTCGTCGGCCTGGTGGTCGCCGACCTGCCCGGCATCTTTGGCCGCTTCTCCGAGCGGGATCGGGATCTCCTGGGGGTCCTGGCGAATCAGGCCGCTGTGGCCGTGGAGAACGCTCGCTGGGCCGATACCCTGGAGCAGCGGGTGGAGGTGCGCACCGATCAGCTCCAGACTGCCAATGAGGACCTGCGCCGGCGCACGGCCGAACTGGAGATTGTCAACAGCGTCCAGAACGCCCTGGCCCTGCAGTTGGATATGCAGGCCATCGTCGACCAGGTGGGCAACACGCTTCGCGACGTCTTTGGCGGGGAATCGACACTCATCGCGCTCCATGACCCGGATACGCACCTGATCCAGATCCCCTACTGGGTTGGAAAGCACGGACGAAGGATCGATGCCCAGCCAATGGAACTTGGCCAGGGCCTAACGTCCATCGTCATCGAGACGCGCCAGCCCCTTGTGCTGGGCACGTTGGAGGAGATGCGGGCTCACGGCGCGGTCTTTGTCGATGACGGAGATCCTGTGGACACTCAGTCTTGGATGGGTGTGCCGATCCTGGTCGGCGACCGGGTCACCGGCATAGTAGCGATGCACGACTATCCCCAGCACCGCTACGGCGATAGCGACGTCCGCTTGCTGAGCACCATCACGGCCAGCATGGGCGTGGCACTGGAGAACGCCCGCCTGTTCGAGGAGACCACCCGACTGCTCGAGGTGACTAGCCAGCGCAACGCCGAGCTGGCCGTCATCAACCGCATCCAGGAGGGGCTGGCTCAAGAACTCGAGTTCCAGGCAATTGTAGAGCTGGTGGGCGACACGCTGCGCGACGTGTTCGGTGGCGTGAGCACGTACGTCGCCCTCTTGGACAGCGACGCAGGAAACATCCAGTTTCCCTACTGGGTTGGCGAGCGCGGCCAAAGGATCGAGAAGTCGCCGCTTGAGCTAGGTGAAGGATTGACGTCCATCGTCATCGAGACCGGTCAACCCCTGCTGTTGGGGACTTCGGAGGAGTGTCCCGACCGTGCGGTCCGTATGGATGACGACGACCCTCGGGAGATGGAGTCCTGGATGGGTGTGCCGATCCTGGTCGGCGAGCGGGTTACAGGAGTGGTGGCCGTGCAGGACTATCCCCCGCACCGGTACGATGACAGCGACGTACGCCTGCTTGGCACCATCACCGCAAGTATGGGCGTGGCGCTGGAGAACGCCCGTTTGTTCGAGGAGACCCAGCGCCTGCTGGAGGAGACCGAGCAGCGGAACGCCGAGCTCGCCGTGATCAACACCGTGCAGCAAGGCCTGGTCGCCGAGATGGATATGCAGGGCATCTACGACTTGGTGGGCGACCAGATCCGGGACACTTTCGACGCTCAGACCGTGATACTGGGCACCTATGATCACAATGCCGAGCGAATCTTCCTACCCTACTTCTTCGAAAAGGGAAGCCGGTTCTATCCCGCGCCGTCCCCCTTCAACGACCTGCACCGTCACCTCATCGCGCGCCGCCAGGTGGTGCGCATCGACGAGGACGGCGAGCGTGCCATGGCTGAGTTCGGCCTGCGGATAGTCCCCGGCACCGAAATGCCGTTGTCTTCCATGTTT
>JASFVG010000381.1:0-4907 GCA_050049955.1 Anaerolineae bacterium
TCCTTCCATATCGTCAGCGATTGGTTCCAGGCCCAACCCCCTCAACGCCTCCGGCGCCGGAATCCCCGACGGCACGTCCCATCCACAGGCAGCGTAGAATTCGTCGAGCATCGGCTCCAGATCCACCGTCTCGCCCGCAGTGGGACCCTCTGGCATTGGCTCTTCCAGAAGCCGTCGAGGAAGTGTGTCGTCAGGCCTACGGAGGCCCTGACGTACGTTGAACGCCCTCTCCACGTCGCAGCACCGCTGTCCAACTGTTGCCAGTTCCTCGACGGTCCAGTTCATACCAGTGGCAGTCGTCAGAAGATCCTTGACCACGGGGAGACCCAGCGCCGCGCTCTGGAAGGCACAATACATCGCAGAGTCCATCACCATCCGGAGATCCCGTGCCCTCTTGACCATCTCGCCCTTGCCGTGCTCAGCCAATCGATCATACTTGCCGCTGGTCAGCTCCAGGGCGACGACGTACCCGCCGCCGTGATGGCATCCCCCCCTTGGGCCTGCCGCGAGGACTACACTCTGGCCTCGGATGCCTCGAGGATCGTAGCCGCCGAGCTCCATTCCCTTGGCATGCATTGCAAAGCTATCATCATCGATCCCCGTTCGCTCGCGGAAACGCTCAACTCCGTCGGCTAGCAAATCGCCCACTCCCGTCCTCTGGCTCATCATGCGAACCACCCGGGGCAGCACTCCTGGGTTGCCAAAGCGTAGATCAAGACCCTCCGTCACGTCCTGGTCGATCAGCCCTCGGTCTGCACACTCCATGGCATAGGCGATAGTCGCGCCAGCAGAGATGGTGTCGAGCCCCAGCCTATCACAGAGGATGTCGGCCTCGATGATAGCGTTGATGTCACCAATGCCGCAGTCGCTGCCGAAAGCATAGAGGGTCTCGTACTCGGGCCCTTCTGCCCAGACCCCCTTGTTGTTGCAGGTGATCTTCGAGCAGGCGACTGTACAGGCAGGACAGGCAACATCCTTGACCACGACCTCAGGCCGGAAGGTGCGAGGCGAGAGCGCCTCACCTTCCTCAAACACACCCGTTTGCCAGTTGCGGGTGGGCATCACCCCATACTCGCGCACGATTCCCACTGTCACAGCCGACCCATACTGTCCAATGGCCTGTTTCACGAAGGGCGTCTCATCGATGGTGCTCCAGGCGTCCCTGACCCTCTCCCGAAACCCACGCAGGTTGTGCACTCGGACGCCCCCCCTGCCCAGCACGGCGATCGCCTTGAGTCGCTTGGACCCCATCACTGCGCCTGGGCCTCCTCGCCCCGCGGCGCGCAGGTTACTGAGGACAATCGCCATGCGTGAGAGTTTCTCGCCAGCGGGGCCGATGCAGGCGATCTCGGGCTCGCCACGAGCTTTCAGCTCACGGCGCATCAGCCGCTGGGTCTCCACCGTATCCTGACCCCATAGGTGCCTCGCTGACCGAAAGGCCACCCGATCATCCTCGATCAGTAGATACGTGGGCTCGTCGGCGACTCCCTCCACAATCAGGGCATCGTAGCCTGCAGACTTTAGCTCCGCACCAAGCGACCCGGAACAGATGCTGTACAAGTAGATCCCAGTAAGCGGGGAGAGGGTGGTCAAGTTGAACCTGCCGCTGGAGGGCGCCGTTGTGCCGACCAGCGGGCCCGTTGTAAGGATCAACTTGTTCTCCGGGCCAAGAGGATCTGCGCCCGGGCCAACCTCGTCGTAGAGGAGCCGTGCCCCGAGGCCCCGGCCTCCCAGGAAGAGACGTGCAAGCTCAGGCGCGAGAGGTTCCGCGTGCCAGGTCCGACTGCTGAGGTTCACGCGCATGATCCTGCCGCTGTAGCCACCATATGGGAACATGCTCGACCCTCTCTCCCTCACCACTCGCTGGCCGTCGCCCCGGGGTAATCGTAGGCTAGCGCGCCCGTCGGACAGGCCCCAACGCAAGCGGGCTCACCAGCACAGTGGTCACACACCACGGGCACTATTCTCTCGGGCCACATGCTCATGGCGTGGTATGGACACGCCTCCACGCACTTGCCGCAGCTCACGCAGTCCCGGGCGTCGATGAGAACAGCGCGAAGGCCGTCTGCCACCTCCACGGCGTGCCACGGACACGCTTCCACGCAGGCCGGCTGTTCGCACAGCCTGCAGCTATGCATCTCGACCCGGACGAGATCGACCCGTTCAATCCGTAGTCGGGCCAAGTGGCGGTTGAAGACCTGCTCTCTGGCTGCTGAGCAGGCCAATTCGCACAGCTTGCAGTCCGTGCACTTGGCCGGATAGAACTGTAGTGTTCTCAACGAGTCATTCACAGGTAGAACCTCACCTCCCCCTCATGCGTCGGTTGTGGGTGGATAGGTGGGCCAACTGAACCCGAAGACCATGACAACATCCTCGGTGCCAGGATTCGACACGCCGTGAGGAAGGCCCGCGGGGATGTAGATGAAGGACCCCGGCCCGTACTCAACATAGTCTGGGCCGACGGTGATTCGCCCACAACCGGAGATGACGTAGCAGAACTCCTCTTCCTCGTGCACCTTCTGTGGCGTATCTGTGCCCGGAGTGAATGTCGATATCCCCAGCATCGCCTTGCCTGCGCCAGCGGATTCGCCGGTGATGACGAGGCGGGACCAACTGCCGTTTCCAATCTCGATCGGGTCCACATCCGTCTGTGACAGCACTATCACTCTGTCCTTCGTAGGCATTACCTTGACTCCCTGTCTTCAGCACGCGTCTGCGTGTCGGCTTGAGCATTCCGCGATGGAACTCGAGCGCAAGAGGCCGCCGAACGGAGCCGCAGGCTACACTTTCAACACGCCGTTCTCCATGATGGTCTTGCCTCGCGCGATGATCGTCGCATCGCGGAGGGTGCCGTCAAGATGAGTCTTCGAATGGCTCTGACCGCCAGGGTAGCAATGGGCGTTGTCACCCAAGCCGAAGTGGACCGTGCCCAGCTTGCCCTTCTCGGAGGGTGAGCCGAAGACCGACTTCTCGCTGGTCCCAATCGCGAACTCCGCGACCACGTTGGCGTTCTGGTCGGAAAGCTCTATCGCACGGATCAAAGCATCGGCTGCTGCACCGCCCTGGATGTCGACTGCCCGCCCATTCTCAATCTGCAGAATGATCGGCTCGGGCAGCGAGCCCGATTCCCCCACGCCTAGCATCACGCCGTCGTACACCATGACGCCATTCGTCTTATCCTCGACCGCGGCGTAGGCCACCTCGCCCCATAAGGGGATGGGGCCCATCATGATGCCGGGCTCCTTGACGGGCACCACCAGCAGGGCAGGTCTTCCCTCGATGCACACGGTCAAGTCAGAACCAGCAGGCGACTTGATCTGAACGGTGCTGGCTCCCTCGAGCGCGGCCGCAATCCTATCAGCTCGCTCCGTGGTCGCCTGGATGTCTTCGTGCGTCAGGTCCCAGGAGCCCATACCTTCCTCCACAGAGGCGATCTTGGCGCCGCGGCTCACTGCGCCGGACACGGGGTCGACGTGGGCGAAGCGATTGGCCCACTCAAGTATCGTGGTGATGATGATCACATCTGAGTTAACCATCGCCGCCGCCAGGTGCGATGCAGGCTCCATAGGGTACTCTATTGAGGCCAGAGCAGCGGATACCTCCGGCGAGACGTCGGCGATCATCGTGCGCGCCCCGAGCGAAACAGCCACTCCGGCCAGGGCCTGCGCGTGCTTGCGATGCAGATCGTCGGCGATGATCAGCACGCTGTCGCCCTCCTCTACCGTCATGCACGTTTCGACGATGAGCCGAGCTCCCTTCACCAGCGTGGTGAATGCATCCATTGTACGTGCTCCTTTGGGTCTCTGAACCCCTAATTCACACCAGTATCGGTAACTGCCCTATGCGCGTCCCGTTTCGTAGGCACGCCAGATGAGGTCCAGCGGGTGGTAGACCGACAAACCGGTCACCAGTTTCAGCTGCATCTCGCATCCTGCGCAGTCGGTGCAGGCGGCCTCCAGGGAACGCTCCTCGAAGAACCCCGCAACGCGGGAACCGATGGCGACGGACTTGGCGTAGTTGTGGGCCTTAATGCCGTATGAACCGGCCAGCCCGCAACAGCCACGATCAATGGGAACGATCTGCAGTCCAGGTACGTCCGCCAGGAGCGCTAGTGTATCCTCACCCTTGCCGCGTATGCGCAGATGGCAGGGCGTGTGGTAACCAACCTCCAACGGCACCTCGCCCACTGGCGGCACCCACTCCCCCTGCGCTCTGAGATTCAGGAGGAAGGTTGGGGCATCATGCGTATGCCCCGCCAAGCGTCGAACGTCATCGTCTTCAGGGAACAGACGCTGGAAGTCCTGGGTCAGCGCCAGGCCGCAGCTGGGACAGGTGACCAACACCTGATACCCCCTGTCGACCCAGGGGAGAAGAGCGTCGATTGTGTCGCGAGCATACCTTCGAGCCAGCGCCCAGTCGCCGTACCAGAAGGCAGCCACCCCACAGCACACCTGCTCCGGAATGCCAACCTCACAGTTGTTCCGTTCCAGCACATTGACGGTAGCTTCCCCGAGAGCAGGGTCGGTGTAGTTGACGTAGCACCCATAATAGTAGACGACCTTGTGCACCCCGGGACTCCGGTGCCCGTTGGAGGAAGGCCGGCGCTCAAAGGAACGCCGGTCGAACTTCGGCAGGACACGTCGTCGATCCAGCCCAGAAACCCATTGCGCTGGATAGCGCACCAGCGGTGTCCGGAATGCACGGTTCGCCGCAGGGGCAATCGCGCTTGAGACCCTGAACAGCACATCGATCCGCTTGAAGAACTGATCGCGCGGCGAACTCTCCTTGCCCTTCATCCTACAGATCAGCAGGGGCAGATCGATCTCCATGGGGCACAGATCAGCACAGCGCCCACAGGAGATGCAGTCCTTGAGGTAGTTGCCATCTCCTCGCAGCGCCATCCAGAG
>JASFVG010000382.1:0-4905 GCA_050049955.1 Anaerolineae bacterium
GCCTACGATGAGGAGGGGTGGGTCATCCTCTGCTCCTCGTTCTCCAAGGTCCTCTGTCCGGGCTATCGGGTCGGCTGGGCCGTCCCGGGTCGGTTCACGGAGAGACTGCGCTGGGTCAAGTACAGCACCAACCTTGCCACCCCCACCGTGACTGGGTTCGCTATCTCCGAGTTTATCCGGAGCGGCGGCTACAACACCCATCTGCGCCGCATTCGCCGCGCCTACGCCGAGCGTCTGGCAGCCATGTCTCAATCCATACGCCGCGCGTTTCCAGCAAGCACCAAGCTGACGCGTCCAGCGGGCGGATACTTGCTCTGGGTGGAACTCGCGGAAGGCGTGGATTCGCTCGAGCTCTACAAGAGAGCGCTCGAAGCCGGCATTGCCATCTTGCCCGGCTACCTGTTCTCCGCCTCCGACCTCTACCCGAACTTCATACGCCTCAACGCCGCCAGCTGGTCCGAGGAGGTCGAGTGGGCCGTGGAGCGTTTAGGCTTGCTCGTGGATGCGTTAGCCCGCGGCAGGCAGCACGCCACCATCTGATCTACAGCCCCCGCAGACCGGTCCACCCTCCGAGTCGAATCAGCCCTGGGCTCCGCTTGGCCAGCCTCTCCCAGGTCATGGAAGGGCCACCACGGAGTCACCTCGATGATGCAGCCCGGGCGCAGCCTGTCCATCCGCGACCGGACCTGAGGGCCCCACCGCGTCCGCCGCGTGGCAACTACGGCGCGACATGCTTCCCGCGGTTGGTCCTCCGAAGACGCACAGGAACTGCTGCTGTCTCGCCGGCCCCTGTAGGCATAGGCCTGGGCCGCCTTGCACCCAGTCAGGGAGGAGCAGGTAGTGTAAAGCCGAAGGTGCTGCCCCCGCCCTTCTTGCTGTGTACTCCTGTTGTGCCGCCCAGTTTTCCGACAATGCGGCGTACGATGCTAAGGCCCAGACCGTGCCCCTTGACCCGCATCCGCTCTAGCCGTGTGAAAGGCCTGAAGAGCAGTTCCCGTTCTTCCGCCGTCAGTCCAGGTCCGTTGTCCCGCACCCAGAAGCGGACCCTCGCCTCACCTTCCCCCGGCATCTCGTTGAAGCCCAGCTCGACGCGGGGCGGGATGCCTTCCTCAGGATTGCCGCCGTACTTGACCGCATTGCTGACGTAGTTCACCCAGACCTCCTGGACCCAGGGGCCATACCCCAGCGCAGCAGGCCAGCTCTCTGGCGTTGCGATGGCCGCCTGGCTTTCCTCGATCATGGGCTTCAGACGACCCAGAGCAGCGTCCACGATACTCCCCATGTGCAGGGTCTCCAGCGGCACATCCTCCTTGCGCACACTGGCGAGCAGAAGCAACTCCTGGATGATGCTCGACATCGTGGCCACGCCTCCGGATATTCCCACAAGACACTCTCGTCCTAGCTCGTCGAGCTGCTCGCCCTGTTCGCGCTCCAGGACGTAGGCGTAGCCCACGACCCGCTGCAGTGGATCCTTGAGATCGTGAGCGACTGTATGGGCGAACGCGTCGAGCTCCTGGTTGCGGTCTTCGAGCTCTGCAGCGTATCGTCTCAGCGCGGCGTCGGCTTCCTCTTTCTCCTTCTCAAGGCGAACTTGATCCAGTACGCTTCCTATCACCGAGGGCAGCAGGCTGAGGAAGCCCAGCTCCGTGTCCTTCACCAGGTAATCGCGTGCCCCCAGCTTCAGGGCCTCCACGGCCAGACTCTCGTTCCCCCCGCCGGTGACCACGATGATGGGAGGCAGCGCCCCCCTCTGGGACAGGAGGCGGATCACCTCAAGCCCGGTGTGCCCCGGCATCTGATGGTCGATCAGTAGGACGTCGTGAATCTCCGGATTGAACAGCGATAGACCTTCCTCCCCATCGTGCGCGACATCCACCAGGAAATCCGCTCGACGCAGCCTCTTCTCTACCAGTCGCGCGAGGCCGCGATCGTCCTCCATGCAAAGCACGCGCACTGGTGATTGCTGGTTCGTCATACCTCTTCGCCGTTCGGAATGGTGACGACCGAAAGGAACAGCCCGATTTTCCGGATCGCCTCTGAGAACTCTGCATAGTCGACGGGTTTGGTCATGTAGACGTTGCAGCCCAGGTCGTAGCAGCGGGAGACCTCTCGCTCGTCGTCCGTCGTTGTGAGGATGATCACCGGTATTCGCCTGGTGTCCTCGTCCGCCTTCATGCGCTTGAGCACCTCAAAGCCGTCCAGAACAGGCATGTTGAGATCCAGGAGGACCAGGAGCGGCGAAGCTCGCCCGCTGCCCGCGTACGCCCCCTCCCCGTGCAGATAGTCGAGGGCCTGCTGACCGTCGGTGACAGCCGTAATCTGGTTGCTGATCCCGGAGCGGCGCAGGTTCTTCTCAATCAGTCTCGCGTGACCCAGGTCATCCTCCACCAGGAGAATGCTTACTTGACGTCCTTCAGTCAACAGAATCGCCTCCTTCCCTCGATTGATCCACGATTGTGAAGCTGAACGTGGTCCCAATCCCCGCCTCCGATTCGCACCGGATACGCCCGCCGTGGCGCCGCACGATGGTATCTACATAGGGCAAACCCATGCCCTCACCCGGCTGGTCTTGCGGCCCCGCGCGGCGGAAAGGCGCGAACACCTTGTCCATGTCCGCATCCGCGATGCCCCGCCCATTGTCGCGCACGTGAAACGTCGTCACGTTGCCCTCGCGCTCTCCCCAGACCTCGATCTCACCGGGGCGGTCGGTGGCCAAGTATTTCGCGGCGTTGTTCAGGAGGTTGCCCAGGACCTGCTCCATCGACGTGCGGTCGGCGACCACCACCGGCAGCGGACCAATCGTCACCTCCGTGTCACGCGCGCCAATCTCGTGGGCCAAACCGTCCAGTACCCGCCGGGCCAGGCCCTCCATGTCGATGTGCTCCGGTTCCAGCACCCGCCGGCCCAACCGGGACAGCCTCAGCACCGCATCGATGAAAGCGTCCATACGGCCTACCGAGGACTCGATGAAGCCGAGGGCCTCTGGCACATCCTCCTCGAGGGCGTACCGGAGCCGTCGCCGCTGCACGTCGTCAAGATGGACCTGGGCAACGCCCAGAACGGACTGAATCTCTTCGACTGCGAGACGGAGTTCAGCTGAGAAGCCCTTCAGGTTGACCAGCGGCGCCCTCAGGTCGTGGGAGACGATGTATGCGAACTGCTTGATCTCCTCGTTCGCCCGCTCCAGCTCGTTGGCATAGCGGGCCAGCCGTTCCTCTGCCCGCTTGATGTCGGAGATATCTGTGTACACGGCAACGGCGCCGATGCACTCGTCCTCCTGATAGATGGGCGCGGCCGAGAGAAGCACGTCCACCGGGCTGCCGCTCTTATGATGCCGCACCGTCTCCGCGTGAGACACCGGCTGGAGCGCCAGCGCGGATTTGGTGTAGCCGCGAGCCTCCTCGTAAGTATCCGCGTCGGTGATCAGCCTGTCCAGGTCTCCTCCTATCGCCTCCGCCGACCGGTAGCCAAACAGTCGTTCCGCTGCTGCATTCCATGCAGTGATGCGGCGGTCGGCCCCCAACGTGACGACGGCATCCGGCGCTGCATCGAGCACTGCCTGGAGGAATAGCCGCCGCTCCTCATTCAGTTGCTCCGCCCGCTGCCGTTCTGCGACCTGCCTGGCCAGCTTGGCATTCACCGCTGAGAGCTCCGCCGTCCGCCGCGCCACCAGAGCCTCTAGGTCGCGCCATGCCTGCTCCCGTGCCTCTTGCACGAGCGTTCGAGCGGTTAGGTCCATCTGAACGCAGGCCCCCAAGACGACGCTACTGTCCGCGTCCCGCAAAGGGAACTCGCTGGCCATGACCCTTATCTTGGTGCCGTCAGCCCTTAGGTCCTCGAACTCAAGCCCTTCGAAGCGCCCGCCCGCGAACACGGCGGCAACCAGCTCCTCCGTTCGTTGCGCGTATCTCTCCTGCACCATCAAGTCGTACATGCGCTTGCCGACCGCTTCTTCCGCGGTCCAGCCGTACACCTCGGTGCAGGCCCGGTTCCAGTCGACAATCGTCCCGTCACGGGTGAATGTCCAGCAGCATGCAGGCATATCCCCGACTAGCGCACAGAAGCGATCATCGTCTACCCCTCGACGGTCCAGTCTTCCCGGCCCCGGCCCCTGGTCTTCCTTGGTCATCGGTCCCTCGCTAGCCAAACGCCTGCCTTAGGCGCAGCAGGTTTCGGCGCCGGGCCAGATTCCCGGCAAGCTGGTGGTTCCCCCTATCGCTGCTCCTGCCCATCGACGGCCCTCACGCCGGCTTGGCGGGCGATCCTCCCGCCGTGCCGTGCCCCGGAAGAGGCAGCCATTGGAGCGAGTCTCCGCGGTCCGTGATCATCTGCGTGTACTGCGTCACCCGGACATGGTGCGCTTCGCTCATCATCGTCTCCGTCCGTCGCGATTGGGGAGACGCACGCTGTGCGAGAAGATGTCGACCCCCAAGTCCAGGCCGGCGGCCTCGAGGCGGGGCATAAACCTCGGCCGGATCCCACTCGGCAGGAGCTCCCCGACGACACGGCCGTCAGACGTACCTCTGTCTCTGAATCCAAAGATGTCCGTCAGCACCACCACGTCGGCCTCCATGCCTTGCACCTCGGTGATCCTGACCACCTTCCGGGAGCCATCGCGCAGCCGCGCAATCTGCACAATCAGGTCTATTGCCGCCGCAATCTGGGCCCGGATTGCCTTCACGGGCAGATCCATCCCCGCCATCAGCACCAGCGTCTCCAGCCGGGCGATGCTGTCGCGGGGTGAGTTGGCGTGGACCGTGGTCAGGCTTCCGTCGTGCCCCGTGTTCATCGCCTGCAGCATGTCGAGGGCCTCGGGTCCCCGCACCTCGCCGACCACGATGCGGTCGGGGCGCATCCGCAGCGAGTTCCTCACCAGGCCCCGGATCGTCATCTCCCCACTTCCAT
>JASFVG010000383.1:0-4889 GCA_050049955.1 Anaerolineae bacterium
CTTCCCCGCCCTGGCTAGCCCGCAGCTCAACCCGTACGCGGACGGAACAGGCTTCTTCCCCAACCCCAAGGGCCCCTACGGCGATCAGGCCGCGGCCCTGGGTGGTCAGGGCCTGAGCATCGTCTCGTACGTCAGCCCCGAGCGACAGGAGGCGATGAGAGACTTCATCCGCTGGTTCGCCCAGGAGGATGTCCAGGCCGAGTGGGCGGCGTTGGGTGGCTACACCTGCAACGCTAACGTGCTGCAGACCGAGGAGTTCCTGAACGCCACGCCCTTCAACCCCGCCTTCGCCGAGACCATGACCTTCGTCATGGACTTCTGGAACATCCCCGAGTACGCGCAGCTGCTCGAGGTGACGCAGCGTGAGCTGAGCGCCTACGTGGTCGGTGGCGAGGGCACGGCCAGGGAGACCCTGGACACCATCGCCGAGGAGCACGACCAGATCCTCAGGGACGCCGGCTACATCGAGTAGTAGCCTGCCACAGCCTTCACTCGAGGGGAGGCGGAGGTTATTCGCCGCCTCCCCTTGCTACTGAGTCAGAAGGGGGCCACCCCATGACGGAAACCAAGACCGGCACGACCTTGCGGTCCACGCGGCGGCGGCAACTCAGTGACGCCGGGATCGCATGGCTGTTCATCCTGCCCACGCTGCTCCTGCTGTTTGCCTTCAGTATCTACCCGTTCCTGCGCAGCCTCTACATCAGCTTCACAGAGTACTCCGTCGTCATCCACGAGCCACCGGTGTTCGTTGGGCTCAAGAACTATATCGACATCCTGACCGACGAGCAGCTCTGGATCTACTTCGGCGTCACTGGCCGGTATGCTGTGGTCACAGTCGCTCTGGAGACGCTCGTTGGCTTTGGTTTGGCGATGCTGGTTCGCCAACGCTTCAAGGGCAGTGGGTTCATCACCACGCTTATGCTGGTGCCCATGATGCTCTCCCCTGTGGTGGTGGGTATGTTCTGGCGCCTGATGTTCGACCCGGGCTTCGGGATCTTCAACTACATGATCGGCATTGGCCGCGCCGGCCCTGACTGGCTCGCCAGCCCACAGCTCGCGTTCTGGGCTGTGGTGATCGTCGACGTATGGATGTGGAGCCCGTTTGTGATGCTCCTCTGTCTCTCGGGACTAAGGGCCATCCCCGACTACCTGTACGAGGCCGCGGCCATCGACAGGGCCAGTTCGTGGTTCCAGTTCTGGCGCATCACGGTACCCCAGGTGGCCCCGATGCTGCTGGTGGCGGTGATGTTCCGCGTTGTCGAGGCAATCAAGGCCTTCGACCTGGTTTGGGTGCTCACGCGTGGGGGACCAGGGGACGCCACGGAGCTGATTGCGATCAACCTGTATCGCCAGGCCTTCCTGGGGCAATTCCGTACGGGCAGGGCTGCAGCGCTGGCATACCTTATCTGGATGATCATCATTGGCCTGAGCAGTGTCTTGATCGCGACGCTCAACAAGATCAGAGGGGAGTGAGCTATGGCTAGTGTGGAAAGAGGCGGACCCCGGGAGCCTGTCACGCATTCGGTCCGCGTGGACAAAGTGGGTCGCAGTGCCCGGATCATGGGTAGCATCCGCTCTGCGGTCGTCGTTGCGATTACGGTGGCCATGTTGGTACCAGTGTTTTGGATGCTGCTGACGGTATTCAAGGGCCACTCGGACGCCATAGCCGTCCCGCCCAAACTGATATTCAAACCGAAGCTGGTGGACAGCTTCGTCTTCCTGTTCTCGGATCGCTTCCTGCTGCCGCAGGGCAAGCTGGCCCAGTACCCCGATGAGTGCCGGCAGTCCTGGACGGAATGCCTTCGGAACGACTGCTCGGACCCGCGAACGGGAGTACCGCTGACGTGGAACGAGTGCGTGGCCCTCGCCAGCGGACAGCTGATCACCGGCCCGGGCAAGTACGGGGAGTATGCGCTCAACTCGTTGATCATCGCGGGCGGGTCTACGATTGCCGCGGTTGTCCTGGGACTTCTCGCCGGCTACGCCTACAGCCGCTTTGACGTACCAGTCAAGGACTTCCAGCTCTTCTTCATCTTGAGCCAGCGCTTCCTACCGGCCGTGGTGATCACGATTCCCGTCTTCCTGATGTATCGGGATCTTCAGCTGCAGGACACACACTTGGGCATGATCATCCTCTACACCGTGGTCAATCTCTCCCTGTCCGTGTGGCTGCTTAGGTCGTTCATCGACGAGATCCCCCCTCAGTATGAGGAGGCGGCATTGGTGGACGGCTACACCCGTATGCAGGCCATCCGCAAGATCGTGTTGCCCAATGCCTTGACAGGTATCGCGGCCACGACGGTCTTCTGCCTCATTTTCGCCTGGAATGAGTATGGGTTTGCCCTCATGCTTACCTCTGACACGGCTCGGACGGCACCGGCTTTCATCCCCACGATGGTCGGTAGAGGCATCGTGGAGTGGACGGCCATCGCCGCCGGCTCTCTGCTGTTCCTGATTCCGGTGGTCATCGTCACCTTCGCGCTCAGGAAGTACCTGCTGCGAGGCGTGACGTTCGGCGCCATTCGCCAGTGATAGGCATAGGACCATGGCTACGATAGAACTACGTCAGGTCGAGAAGAAGTTCGGTGACCTCCACGCCGTCAGGCCGATGGATTTGACGGTCCGGGATGGTGAGTTCCTGGTGCTTCTTGGTCCCTCGGGGTGCGGCAAGACCACCACACTTCGCATGGTCTGTGGTCTGGAGGCCGTGACCGGGGGCCAGATACTGATAGACGGCCGAGATGTGACCTGGGCGCATCCCGCGGAGCGCGACATCGCCTTTGTCTTTCAGTTCTTTGCGCTCTACCCCCACCTGACGGCGTGGCAGAACATCGCTTTTCCGCTTCAGGCCGAGGGGGAATCGCGGGCCAACATCGCCAAACGGGTGACTGAGGTGGCGAGCATGCTGGGAATCGAGCACCTCCTCTCATCTAGGCCCGGAGCATTGAGCGGTGGCGACAAGCAGCGGGTCGGGCTGGCGCGGGCGCTGGTGCGCCGCCCATCGGCGTTCCTGATGGACGAACCAATCGGTGCCCTCGACGCCGATGCCCGGGAGACGATGCGGGCCGAAATCAAGCAGTTCCACATCGCCCTAAACGCCACCACGGTCTACGTGACCCACGACCAGATAGAGGCGATGGCGATGGGAGACCGCATCGTGGTGATGTCGATGGGTACGGTGCAGCAGGTGGGCACGCCGGCCGAGGTGTACTACAAGCCGGCCAATCTGTTCGTGGCCCGGTTCATCGGCAGCCCAGGTATGAACCTCCTGGAAAGCCACTACACCGACGGCCTCGTGCATCTTCCGGGCGGCAACCGCTACTCCCTATCGCCAGCTTGGAAGTCTGCCCTACACCGGGAGCTGGGGACCGAGGGTGATGTGATACTCGGCTTCCGCCCGGAGAGCGGGCAGGTGACGGATGGCGGGGCGCTGGCAGCCCAGGTATATGCCACAGAGCTACACGGCGCATACACCGAGCTGCATTTGAGCATCGACGGCGAAGTGGTCCACGTACGCGCCGATCGAGGGGTTGATTATCCAATCGGTGCGACTGTGCGGTTCGATCTTGACCCGCAGATGGTACGGTTCTTCGACCCTGAGACCGAGGTCGCTGTCACCCGGGAGGTGCGCTGATGGCCCACGTGGCACTGCAGAACATCACCAAGCGCTTCAAGACAGTCACAGCCCTGAAGAGTGTCACCTTCGACGTGCAGGACGGGGAGTTCTTCGTGTTGCTGGGTCCGACCGGAGCAGGAAAGACGACGACCCTGCGAGTGATCGCCGGGCTGGAGCATCAGGACGAGGGCAGCGTGTCGTTCGACGGGCAGTCGGTAGACCAATGCACGCCATCGGAACGAGATGTGGCTTTCGTCTTCGAGCAGTACTCGCTCTATCCGACGATGACCGTGTTCGACAACTTGGCCTTCCCACTCCGCTCACCGCTGCGGCGCGCATCGGAAGCAGAGATGCGCCGTCTCGTGGAGGCGACCGCGGAGAAGCTGCACATCGCTCATCTCCTTGAGCGGACGACGGCGAATCTTTCCGGTGGTGAGATGCAGCGCGTGTCGCTGGGCCGTGCGCTGGTGCGCGATCCACGCATCTTCCTGATGGACGAACCGCTGTCGAACCTGGACGCCAAGCTGCGCGAGGCACTGCGCGTGGAGCTTCAGCACCTCCAGAAGGTCGAGGGAAGCACCACCCTCTTCGTTACGCACGACCAGATAGAGGCCCTCACGATGGGGGACCGCATCGCGGTGCTGGACGAGGGGCAGATCATCCAGGTCGGCACGCCTGAGGACATCTACGACCGACCGGCCACAACGTTTGTGGCGACGCTCGTCGGTACGCCCAGGATCAACCTGGTGGAGGCCAGCCGGGAGGACGGCAACCTCCACGTGGCCAATAGCACCGTCCACCTGCCGTTGCCCGCCGGATTGGACGTGCCGGCATCCTTCCTGCTGGGGGTGCGCCCAGAGGACGTTCGGATATGCAGTGGGGGCTGTTTCCCCGGCGAGATCCTGCTGACCGAGCCCCTCGGGGTCGAGACGATCGTTCACGTCAGGGCGGGCGACCAGACTCTGCTGAGCCTCATCCCAGGGATGACCGATCTGCAGGTCGGTGACGACGTACAATTCGACATCGTGCGTGACCGACTGCACTACTTCGAGCTCGAAGGGACACGCATTACGGCATAGTTCGCGACTGGACCCAGGTATCCGCGGATAGGACAGAGGGATCATAACCCGCCAGGTCACAAGAAGTCACCTGGGAATGGGGGAGCAGGTCCCGCCTGTCCACGAATGCAATAGGAGGACGATCAAATGAAATTCGGCGTCAACGCATGGGTTTGGACTGCACCGATTACGACCGAGGTGTTGGAGGAGATAGT
>JASFVG010000384.1:0-4885 GCA_050049955.1 Anaerolineae bacterium
GCCTCCGCCGTAGCCGATCCAGACGTGCTGCAGGCTGCCGCTGCTCGAGGCGCTGAAGTCGACGTCGCCCCAATCATCGGGGGCGGGGCTGGTGGCGGCGCCGTCGCCGTTCGTATCCCCACCGTGGGCGTCGTCCTTGATGGAGGTGAAGACGATGGGCTGCGCCGCGGTCCCCTCGGCGACCAGGTTTCCCCCTACCCAGAGGCTACTGGACCAGCCGGCGAACTTGACCAGCGTGCCCGGCGTGAAGGTCAGCGTCGCTCCGTCGCGGACCGTAGCGTCGGTGACGATGAAGGGCAAGCCGTCTTCGGTGCTGTAGGTGACCGTGCCGGAGACGGTGCCCCCGAAGCCAAAGCCATTGTGCGGAGATCCGGAGCTGGTGTTCCCCGCCAGGGTCACGTCGGCAACCTCGTCGTCGAGCTGGGCGTAGACGGCGTAATTAGTGTTGGAGAGGAAGGTATTGGCCGTCAGGCTCACCGGTCGGGTGTCACCGAACCCGTGGAAGTCGATGCCATCGCCCCAAGCATAGGCGATGGTGGTGTCCCGGATGGCGACGTCGCTGGTACCCCAGATCTCGATGTTCGCGTTGGCCCAGTCGCCTCCGCCGTAGCCGATCCAGACGTGCTGGAGGCTGCCGCTGCTCGAGGCGCTGAAGTCGACGTCGCCCCAATCATCGGGGGCGGGGCTGGTGGCGGCGCCGTCGCCGTTCGTATCCCCACCGTGGGCGTCGTCCTTGATCGAGGTGAAGACGATCGGCTGCGCCGCGGTCCCCTCGGCGACCAGGTCACCTCCTACCCAGAGGCTACTGGTCCAGTCGGCGAACTTGACGACGACGCCGGGCTCTATCGTGAGCGTCACGCCCTCGGCGATGATGACGTCGCCGACCACGTACGGGCTGTTGGGCAGCGTCCAGGTCGTGTCGGTGGTGATGTGGCCGCTGGAGTCCGTGCATGGGACGTTCTCTCGACTGGCGGCCTGCGTCGACGGGGAGGCTGATGCCAGCAGAAACAGCGCCACAGCGCGGACGATCGCCTTCCCGAAAGGCCTGTACCCTCTCATGAGTATCTCCTTCCTACTTCTTCTGGCTACTCAGGCGTTGGTATGGGCGCGGCACGACGGCGGTCGGGCTGATCGGAGCCCAGCGTCCCGCCTGTTCGGAGTATGCTAAGATGACGTCACACAGGTCATCCGCGGGTTTGGGATAGCTGTGTCACGCTCAGCCCACCAGGGGTAGGCATCCAAACTGCCGTGCGCTCCCCTCAAGTCGAGGCCCTGGCCAGGAGGAGACTTCGGCCGTTCCCTGGGCCGTCCCCCCTGGCCCGTCATAATCGTCAACGGCGCCCTTCCCCAGTACTGGGAGCGGAGAGAGGCGGCGCAAGGTCGCCGGGGGAAAGGGAATGCCGGAGTCTACCAGGGGCCCTGAAAACTGTCAAAAAAACGATCGGCTTGCACTGTCCGTCCCTCTTGGCATAGACTATCGACGGTCCTGGGCCAGGGACGGATTCTTGCCTGGGTGGTGACCACAACGCCAGACGCCCCCTGTCTCGCGAGACGGAGGGCGTCTGGGCAGCCTTGTCTACAGCTTCTTCGATCTCTAGTACCCTCGGCAGAATTCGAATCTGCAACCTTCTGGTCCGCAACCTCAATCCTGTGCGGGTACCTCCAGCGACTATCATGAGACCGTTAAGGGTACACCTGCGCTTTACCCTTCGCTCTCCGGCTGAATGAGTCTAGCGTCTCCGGTGCTGGAAGCTAGACTCTCCCTAAAGGTGAGTCTATACATCTGTTTGCTTACCTTGGCAAGCCCAGAGTGTGCATGTCCAAACCCCGCTGGCTGCAATGGGGCTTCGAGAGGGTCGGTTGAAGAGGTAACGGACGGGCTCTACCCGATGCTCTCCGGACCCGTGGTCTCCGCATCCAGCTCCACCATCTCACCGCTGACGGTGAAAACCACGCGCTCGCATATGTTGGTGACTCGGTCAGCAGCTCGCTCTAGGTTGTGCGCTGCCCAGAGAAGCAGGTTCGCCTGATCGATATTGCCGGAGTCCTCCATGATCAGCGTGAGCAGCTCACGATAGACCTGGTTGTACAGGGCATCAACTTCGTCGTCCTTATCTGGAATGGTCCCGGCCATGCGAGCGTCGCTGTGGGCGAAGGCCTCCAGCGATTCGTGGAGCATCTCCCTCGCCCTTGCCGCCATGGCTGGGAGATCGACGAGCGGCTTGATGAGCGGTCCCGTGCCCATCATCACATTGATGCGCGCAATTCCCTTGGCATAGTCACCGATCCGCTCCAGCTCGGACGCGATATCCAGAACGGCGGCTATGGTGCGGAGATCGCCCGCCATGGGCTGCTGCGTGGCGATCAGCGCCAGGGCATCCGCCTCAATCTCGAAGCGCTTCTCATTGATCACTCGGTCGTCGGCGATGAGGCGACGCGACGCCTCCAGGTCCTTCCTCTTGAGATCCTCCACCGATCGGGTCAGAGAGTCCTCCACCATGCTTCCCAGAACCAGCACCTGGTCCACCAGGCCCAGTAGCTTCTTGTCAAAGCTCTCACGCGGCATCGAAACCTCCTTGTCGCGCTTCACCCACTATCTGGCCCAATCTACTCACAATCTTCTGGCGAAGGTCATCTCGAACCCGACGGAACACCTCCAGCCGCTCCTCCTCTGTGCCCGTGGCCCTGGCGGGGTCAGGGAAGCCCATGTGGATGGCTCTGCCTGACCCTAGCTGTAGGGGGCAGGTCTCGGCGGCGCCGTCGCATACCGTGATCACGATCTCGAAATCGACGCCGCGGAACTCATCCACCGACTTCGAGTAGCTTCCGGAGATGTCGATCCCGATCTCGGCCATCGCGCGCATTGCCAGGGGATGAACGTATCCCGCCGGTGCCGTTCCCGCCGAAAAGGCCTCCCAGCTATCCGCTAGTAAGTGGTTCACAAGTCCCTCCGCCATCTGGCTGCGGCACGAGTTGCCCGTACACAGGAAAAGGACGCGTCGCCTACTCATCTTGGCTCTCCCCGGCCTGATCCCACGGCCCTCGAGACGCGAGCCTGTCCAGGATGCGTCTCATCCATCTGACTGCGCGCCCGATTCTCAATGCAGAGGAACAGGTCGCGTGATTTCTTACTCATCCCTGCACTCCCGACCCTAGCCGAACCGGCCGGTGATGTACCGCTCGGTCAGCTCGTGCTGCGGATTGGTGAAGATCTGGTCCGTTGGCCCGTACTCCACCAGGTACCCCGCGCGATCCTCGTCCATGTTGAAAAAAGCCGTGTAGTCGGACACTCGCGCCGCCTGCTGCATGTTGTGCGTGACGATGACGATGGTGTAATCCCGTTTCAGTGTCTGCATCAATTCCTCGATCCGAAGCGTGGCGACGGGATCCAGGGCAGAGGCCGGCTCGTCCATCAGGACGATCTCGGGGCGGATGGCAATGGCTCGGGCGATGCACAGCCGTTGCTGCTGCCCGCCGGACAGCGAAAGGCCACTTTGCTGCAGCTTGTCTTCTACTTCGTCCCATAGTGCCGCCCGGCGCAGGGAATCTTCCACCAGTCCATCCATGCTTCCCTCATAGCCGTTGATGCGCGCCCCCCAGGCAACGTTCTCGTAGATGCTCTTGGGGAAAGGGTTGGGCTTCTGAAACACCATTCCGATACGCCGCCGCACCTCCACCGGGTCAACATCGGAATCGTATATGTTCTGCCCGCCGAAATGCACCTCTCCCTCGGTCCACGCCGTGGGCACCAGCTCGTTCATCCGATTGAAGGAGCGCAGCATCGTACTCTTGCCGCAGCCCGAGGGCCCGATGATTGCCGTGATCTTCTGGCGTTCGATCTTCAGGGTCACATCCTTGATAGCCCGAAAGTCTCCGTAATAGACGCTGAGATTCCGCGCATCTATCGCATGCCTGCCATCGGACGACCACCCGTCGACACGACCTCCATTTCCGCGACTCAGACTCACCATCATTCTATTCTCCCCAACTCATCCCGCATCCGCTCCCCTGGGCTCGTCAACCTGCCAAACGCCATTCGCCAACTCCTAGGCCCTCCTGCTGAACCGGTTGCGCAAGAACACAGCCGCGGCGTTCAGCGATAGCAGCAGAATCAGCAACACGATGATAGCTGCGGCCGCGATGTTCCGGAACTCGTCTTGCGGTCGCGCCGTCCACTGGTAGATCTGGATGGGCAGGGTCGTGAACTTGGAGAAAGGACCGCCAGGATCCACAGTAATAAAGGTCGAAGCCCCGACGACGACCAGGGGGGCCGTCTCGCCGATAGCGCGGGAGATGGCTAGAATAGTGCCAGTGAGAACGCCGGGCATTGCGCTGGGCAACACGTGATGCCAGATGGTCTGCCACTTTGTCGCTCCCAGACCAAAGCTGGCCTCGCGCAGCGACCGAGGCACGGCCCGGACGGCTTCCCGCGCGTTGATGATGATCAGCGGCAAGATGAGCAACCCCAGAGTCAGGCCGGCTGATAGGATCGTCCGGCCATTGGCTGTGGTCGGATCGACCGTGCCGAACAAGGCGCCACTCGTCAGTGGTTCCAGGGTGCGCACGAAGATGGCCAGTCCCAGCATCCCGTAGATGATGGAGGGCACCCCTGCCAGGTTGTTGACATTCGTCTGGATCAGGCGGTTGATCCAGTTGTCGGTGGCATACTCTTCCAGATAAATGGCTCCACCCACTCCCAGGGGAAAGGCGAAGAGAACGGTGATGGCGATCGTCCACAGTGAACCGAGGATCGCCGTGCGGACCCCTGCCTTCTCCGGGTCTGCCGACTGCGGCGTGCTGACAAACCTGGGGTGTATCCAGGACACGAACCTGAGCTCGGCCGCCGGGAATCTTTCCGCTGCCTCGCTGATCACGGCTCGGCGAC
>JASFVG010000385.1:0-4866 GCA_050049955.1 Anaerolineae bacterium
CATAGCGGCTGGCAGGGGCAGCCCTGCTGTGGCCTACCAGGGGCCGTTCCGTGCCTTCTTGCCCATGGTGCTGAGGGGCGTGTAGGCGGAGCCGCCGGGGGGCCTGCGAAGGACTGAAGTCGCTACTACAAAGGCACAGTCTTTGCGATGAGGTGCGCGGTAGGGGGCAGTCTATCGGCTCGTCCGACCGGCCAACGGACGACATACCGGGTACTCGGCAGAGGAGACTGCTGCTGCAGAGGCCGCTGGGGGGTAACTCGGCCCTCACCAGACACTCCCCGTGGGAAGGAGGGATGATGTGCACTGGATGCTCGGCACGGACTTGGAGGCTGGTTCTGCCTTTTGTACTGGTTGGCGGACTCGTCGCGGGATGCGGCGGCAACAAGTGGGACTATGTGGCCCTGGGTGACTCGACCCCTGCTGGATTCGGGGTGGAGAGGTCGTACGTTGACTACTACGCTGAGTTCATTGAACTAGACCTGGACACGGAGGTCGAGGTCCACAACTTCTCACGGAGCGGCCAGACCGTCGCGACGATGCTCAAGCGCATTCAAGGCGACGAGGACGCTCGCGCAGCCCTGCGCGACGCTGAAGTGATTACGGTGTGGACCGGTTGGAATGACCTGAGAAATCCGCTCGACGTGTTCCGGGCAGGGACGTGCGGCGGTCAGGACAACCTCGACTGCGTCCGGGAGGCAGTTGAGGTGCTGAACGGTAGCCTCGACTCGGCCCTTGACGAGATCGTGGCTCTGGCGAGCCCGGATGAAACGCTGATCAGGGTTGCTGATACCGGGATTCACTTGGTTAGCACGTGGCAGTACCATGGGTGGTTTGAGACGCTGCAAGGCCCGTGTTACGAGGTCTGGCGAGAGCACCTCGTCGAGGCTGCTGAGGCACGGGGGATTACCGTAGTCTACACCTACCACGTTCTGAACGGCCCTGACGGCGACGAGAAGACGGACGGGATCTACCTGGACGACGGCATCCACTTCAACGATGCCGGGCACCGGCTGGTTGCGGAGTTGCATAGAGAGGCTGGATATGCGTACGCCCCGTAGGCACGACGGAGCGGAGACCAAGGACGGTTTCCGCCGACCATCCTTCTCTGTTGGTGGGGATTTCCGGCACTGAGAGGAAACACCATGTCAACAACAGCAGTCGCGATCAATGGCAGTCCCCGACGTGAGCGGGGGTACACGGCGCTGGTCCTAGACGCCCTGCTCGAGGGAATGGCCAATGCTGGATGCGAAAGCGAAGTACACCATACCAGCGCTCTGGAGCTCAAGCCGTGTAGCTGCGGCGTGATGCACTGCTGGTACAAGAAGCCCGGGGAGTGCTGTGTGCAGGACGATATGCAGTCCCTGTATCCCCGGTTGCGGGAGGCGGATACACTGGTCTTCGCCACACCGGTCTACATCCCCCTGCCGGGCGCGATGCAGACCTTCATAAATCGGCTCTGCCCCCTGGCGCGCCCGTACCTCGAGTTCCGCGACGGCCGCACGCGGGCCAGGTTGCGCGAGGATGTCCAAATCCAGAGGATCGCCCTCGTGGCTGTGGGCGCCTGGTGGGAGATCGAGAACACGGCGACAGTGGTGCGTATAGCCGAGGACTTCACGGCGAACTGCAGCGTGCCCTTTGCAGGGTCCGTCCTCCGGCCCCATGCCTTCAAGATGAAGGAGGAGGGCGAGCTGACGCCGGATGGGGAGGCGGTCCTGGCAGCGGTACGGCAGGCGGGCAGGGAGCTGGCCCACGACGGGGCGATGCAGCCGGAGACGCTCGCCGCGATCCGCCGTCCTCTTGTGGCGGAAGAGGAGCTCCGCGCCTGGTACAACCAGTACGCCTGAGCGGGTAGGTCGTCACCTCCCTGAGTCGGCGGCCCGTGGCTGGGTAATCCGCCCTCTGTAGTTCGGCGCTTACGGTCGTGGCGCGCGAAGAGGCAGGGTCTGCGCCCACATACCGCGGGCTATCGTCTGTCGTCCGCCGTCTACTGTCCTTCGCAAGTAGGCCGAGGCCCGCGAGGGGCCGATGCCCACGCTTGCGCACCCGACCAAGAGCGTGTATCCTAGGCTCTACTAGAGCTTGTCGATCCCCCCTCTCGGGACGTCGCTAGGGAGACCGGAATGCACATCTTCCTCTGGGCTCTACAGATCGCGCTGGCGGCCAAGTTCGTGTCGGCCGGCGTGACGCACGCCGTCCGGCCCGATGAGGCCAAGTTGGTTCGCGGGCGCGAGCGGTTCGGTAGCTTCGCGCGCCCTCTCCTGATCGTCATTGGCCTATCCGCCTGGCTTGCGGGTGTCTGCCTGATCCTGCCCGGGGCCACCGGCGTCCAAGCCTGGCTCACGCCCTGGGCAGCCGCCGTCCTCGCACTGATGAACCTACTCGCCGGCGGCTTCCACCTAGCCTGTCGGGAGAGCCCCAAGATCTGGGTCAGTCTGATCCTATGTGTGTTGGCAGGCTTCGTCGCCTACGGGCGGTGGGCGGTAGTGCCGTTCTGAGATGCTGCCGTGCGAAGGACGATGCTGGGTAGGCGGGACGCTGCCAAATCCTACGACCACGAGATCAGCGCCCTGTTCCTCCTCCACTCGCTGACGGTCTTCGCCACATTGGGCCTCGCGGTCCTGGTCTACGGGGAGCCCTTCCGCTTCTGGCACGACGCTTTCAGCGACCTGGGAAACACGGTCACCCACGGCGGGCATCGCAATGCCGCTGCCAGATTGATCTTCTCCGTAGGGATGACGGCCAGCAGTGCGATCATGCTGTGGATCTGCTCTCGCTACGCAGGCCGGCGTGAGCTCCGGCATCATGCCGTCAAGTGTTGGCTGGCTCGCCTGGGCGCGCTAGGCTGTCTGATCTCCATCTATCCGAACGACATTGACCACACCGTACACTCGGTGGGGGTGGGGACCGTGATTGGCGCGGTCTACCTGTTCACCATGATCTTCCACCTTGAGCTCAAGCGAGAGATCTCGCCCAGGCTCTTCTGGGCCGACCTGCTGATCATGCAGGTGGCGGTCTTCTCGTATGCGTGGGCCTTCTTCGCCGACGCGGCCTCCAAGCAGAGCTTGCAGAAGACGTGCATCGTGGGCCTGCTCTTGGCTATGCAGAGGGGGGCCACGGCCGCCGAGAAGAGCTTCCAGCTCAGGGAGGTGTGGGAGGTGTTTCGGAGGTTCCAGCACTAGGTGGAACGACTGAAGTCGCTACAACAACCGCCAGGCCCCGTAGTGGCGACTTCAGTCGCTCCTTGCGCCCAATTGAACGGCTGAAGGGTGCCGCAGCTCGCAACAGGAGTCTTTACCAGCATGATTCCAGCAAGCATCGTATGAGGGATAGACTCGTCACGCCGCGACTGACACTGGTCCCTGCATCCGCGTCCCTCATCCGCAACGAGATGCGAGGTGCTCGGTTCCTTGGCGAAGCGCTTGGTGTCCAGGTCCATGACGGGTGGACGCCGCCGGATCTAGCCGAAGTGCTCCCCTTCTTCCACCGCCATCTCCTAGAATCTCCACGCCTCGCTGGATGGTTCCCGTGGTACTGGGTATTGATCCCCAATGAAGCTGGCCGCAGCGCGAGCGAGGCCGGGCTAGCTGAGCTGGTCGGAGCCGGGGGTTTCACTGGTCCGCCCGAGGACGGCCGCGTCGAGATCGGGTACCACGTCCAGGCAGAGCATCGTCGTCGCGGCTACGCCGCAGAGGCGGTGCAGGCCCTCCTGAAGTGGGCTTTCGGCCATCCTGAGGTAGAGGAGGTCATCGCCGAGGCCGCGGCGGACAACGATGCGTCCATCGGGTTGCTGGAGAAGCTGGGCTTTGCCAGGGTGGGTGCCGGATCACAGCCGGGCCTGATCCGGTTTGCGGCGGGAGCGGATCGTTGGGATCTCAACGCTTCCTGCGTGGCCGCAGACACCGGTACAGCTGGGAGGACCAGATGAGCTGGCGAAGGATCGTCGCGTTGATGGTTCCCCTCTTCGTAGTGGCATTCACCCTGGGTGTCGTTGTCGGTCTGGAGCTGAAACGGGGGCCAGATTGGCAGCTGGAACTGGAGGAATACGTGACGGAGCGCGCGTATCCGTCGGACACGCTGCAGGTGCTGGAGGTGGCCAGGGCTAGAGAGCCAGGCAACTTCAGCGCCTCGATGGGCATCCCGCAGGCCGGCGACTGGATCGACCCTTCAAATCCTCCTCAGGACGTGCGCTGTGTGCTGCTGGCCCGCAGCGGCGCGCCAGTAGGCGAATCAGGCGAATTGGTGCGGCAGGTGGTCTACCTGGTGCATCACAGCGACGCGCTCTACCGGGTGGGTTGGCTGGCCTACGAGGGGCCAGAGGAGCCCTTCGACGAGGCGCTGAGGTCGGACCTGGCGGCGATTGGGTGCCAGCTAGCGCTGGACTGAGTCTATGGCGCGTTACGGAGCTGTGTCCGAGGGCTGGCGGCGGACCGCCCGTGGGGGCCGCACCGGCGGGATTTGGCTGGCAGGGGTTCCCCACTTCTTGCGGGGCACGGCGGCCATTTGCTACTAGCAGAGTCGGTGGTATAATCCCGCACCTTCGGAACCAGGAACTGGAGTCTGTGATGCGTGATGCGATGAGGGACGGTCGGATGGTGGTGGCTGGCCCCGATTCCCCGGACGTCGCCACTTGCCCGGACTGCGGGCATTCGGTGCACAAGCGAAGCCGCAGGACCATGGACAAGACCGTCACCTGGTTCTACCGTCACGCCGCAGGGGCTAGCAAGACCTGCCGCCGCAGGTATCACCCCGCCGGGCGCTAGGCCCGCCCCTGCCTCTCCCAGGCTGCTCACGACCTACCCCGCCAACCTGTGGGTCGCCCCGCTCCTTGCCCGACCCGAGGGCCGGCGAAGAACTGACCCGCGGGTC